>CALAEX010000249.1 GCA_937891165.1 uncultured Lachnospiraceae bacterium
GCGCAAGCGTGTCCTAGAAGATATGAAATAAAACAAGGCTTTTAGCTATTCTTCAACATCCCCTTTCACCTTAAGTTAATTCTATTTTTCTCCTGCTGTCTTTATTTTAGGTTGGAAAATTAATGATGCTATATATCCAAACACTAATGCAGCAGAAATACCAACAGCGGAAGCTGTAAATCCCCCTTTAAAAATACCAAGAAATCCTTCTTCTGTAATTGCTTTTTTTACCCCTTCAAATAACGCATGACCAAAACCAAGCAATGGTACACTAGCTCCTGCTCCTGCAAATTCTTTCCAAGGTCCATAAATACCAAGAAAACTTAACACCGCACCAGAAACCACTAAAATTACCATCACATGTCCTGGTTGTAATTTCGTTCTATCCATTAAAATTTGCACAATTGCACAAGTAATACCACCTGTTAAAAATGCAATGATATAATCCATTCTTTTCTCTCCTTATTTCTTAATCTATTCTTTCTAATGCAACTGCATGAGCAATTCCCGGAACAGTATCCCCTTCATTAGAACTCACCGAAGAAAGTAATGCACCTGTTGGTACAAACAAAATACGTTTCCATTTTCCCTCTCTCATCTGTTGCAATAAATATCCTGCTAATGTAACTGCTGCACAACCACAGCCACTTCCACCACTATGAACATCTTGAAACTTAGAATCATAAATCGTCAGACCACAATCCATATGCTGTTTCGAGATATCATATCCTTTCGCTTTTAATAAATCAATTAAAATTTCACTTCCTACACTTCCTAAATCACCTGTCACTATTTTATCATAATGCTCTGGTAATAATCCCAAATCATCCAAATGTGTAGAAATGGTTGCTGTTGCAGCAGGTGCCATGCAAGCTCCCATATTTGCTTTATCTGTAATTCCATAATCTACAATTTTCCCAGGCGTTGCAGCTACAACATAAATACCATTTTTTTTACTTTCTGATTTTTCTAAAACAACAGCACCACTTCCTGTGACCGTCCAAGTAGCACAAGGTGGTCGTTGATTACCATAACTTAAAGGAAAACGAAATTCTTTTTCTGCCGTAGCATAATGACTAGAAGTTGCCGCTACCGTACATTGTGCTAAACCAGCCTCCATTAAGACAGAAGCAAGCAATAACGATTCTCCCATAGTAGAACAAGCACCATATACGCCAAATACAGGAATCTGTAATGATTTCACTCCAAAAGAACTAGCTGTCATCTGTCTAAGCAAATCTCCACAAAATAAATACTCTACCTCATCATTTCTTTTTCCTGCTTTTTGTAATGCACATTCTATGGTTTGCTTCAACATTCGGCTCTCAGATTCTTCCCAGTTTGCTCCATCAAATTTCCCTGTTTCATCATAAATATCTAAATAATTTCCTAATGGACCTTGTTGCTCCATCAAACTTCCCGTACAAGCACTTGCTAAAACCCTAATTGGCTCAGTAAAGCAAAAACTCTGCTTTCCTTTTCGCTTTTTTTCTTGTTGCATACGTTTGCTTTCCTTTCCTTTTTTACAATTAGTATGCAAAAAAAGAGTAAAACCTATGCACTTGACATAAGATTTCACTCTTTTTTATTATTGATGTTTTCTAATTTCTTCTAATAAATCAAGATGAAAATTTCCTTCTCTAAGCATTTTAATTTCCTGTAAATAAGGTGGTAATGTCTTTTGTTTTGCTTCTTTCGTTGCTGTAATATATGGTGTCTCTAAAATTTTAGGCACATTTAAAAAATCTTTATGATGTACAATATCATTTAATGCCTCAAATCCAATCTCACCAAACCCTATATTTTCATGACGGTCTTTTGCCCCACCACACACATTTTTACTGTCATTGATATGAAATACTGCTATCTGTTTTTTTCCAATTAAACGGTCAAACTGGTCGATTACTCCATCAAAATCGTGAATAATATCATACCCTGCATCATGTGTATGACAAGTATCAAAGCAAACTCTCAATTTCTCATTAAAAATAACACCATCATAAATCAAAGCTAATTCCTCAAATCGCTTTCCAAGTTCGCTTCCTTTTCCTGACATTGTCTCTAATGCTACCGTAATAAGCATATCTTTTGTTAAAACTTGATTTAATCCCTCAATAATTCTAGCAATACCTGCCCTTTCTCCTGCTCCTACATGAGAACCTGGATGCAATACAATCGTTGTTGCTTGCATAGCAACCGAACGCTCTATCTCTTTTGCTAAAAACTCCACTGCCAAAGAAAAAGTTTCCTCTTTTTCTGTATTTGCAAGGTTAATCAAATAAGGTGCATGAATAATAAACTCGGAAATTTCATGTTGTTTTGCCAAAGAAAGTCCTTCTTCTATCTTTAGTTCTTCGATTGGTTTTCTTCTTGTATTTTGTGGTGCTCCTGTATATACCATAAATGTATTTGCACCATAAGAAATTGCTTCTTTTACCGAACCAAGAAACATTTCCTTTCCACTCATCCCGACATGACAACCTAATTTTAGCATATTTTTCTCCATTTCCTTACTTCTTA
Organism: uncultured Lachnospiraceae bacterium; assembly: GCA_937891165.1. Lineage (GTDB taxonomy): Bacteria > Bacillota > Clostridia > Lachnospirales > Lachnospiraceae > SIG299. The sequence continues at coordinate 2,521 of CALAEX010000249.1, forward strand.
TATGGCTCTACTATCAATTTTACACCTTCAATAGAAACTACGGTAGCGAATGTATCTTTTTCTAAAATAACACTATCATCTATTGCTCTTGCTGTCCATTCTTTTCCATCTGCAAAAGCAGCTCCTGTTTGATTCAAATTGTCAATTTTTTCAATTACTTTTACTACACTACCAATAACACTCTCATAATTTGTTTTTTCTTTCTTATTATTGATATATTTCACTGCAATTGGTCTGGTAATTACAAGAAGAAATGCAGATACTACAAGAAACACCGTAATCTGCCATACCGTACCAAGTCCCGCCAAAGCAACAAACATCGCAATAAGAGCACCACCGGCAAACCAAATGGAAATTAGTCCTACGGTTAAACACTCTGCTATAACAAAAATAATCAACAAAGCAAGCCAAAAATATTGCAACATAGCAAACCCTCCTTTTCTACAAATGTCTAACATTCTACTATTTAATTTACACTATTCGACCCAACTATGCAATAGGAAATTATTTTTTTCTATCTTTTTCTAATCATATCTGTTACAATAGCATTAGAATTTTAGCTTTAAAAAAGAAAGGATTTTTTATGGAAGATACAAAAAAACAAGAACTACAATCCCTCATTAACCAACAACTAATGGATATTACGATTAGTAATCCAATGAAAGAAGAAATAATAACAAAAATAAAAATTCGTCCTATGGAAGTCAAAGGACAACTTCTTTATCAAATAGAAGAATTTACAAAAACACAAGCATTTCATAAAAATGTTACCTTAATTGAACTGACAGAATTATTCCCTACTTACTTTGAACAACGATTTCGTCAAGCACAGCTTCATAGTACCAAAGAAGAAGTACAAATTTTAGTAAGTAAAAAAGGAGTTATTTCTATTTTAAGAAAAAAAGTACAAAAAGAAACATTTCAACCAATGCCACTCTCTCACAATCGTACCAAACATTATATTCTAACAGAAGGAAGTGCAGTACCATTTCTTGTAGAATTAGGGGTTATGACAAAAGATGGTATGGTGACAAAAGCAAAATATGATAAATTTCGTCAAATTAACCGCTTTCTAGAATTTATTCAAGATATCCTTCCATCCCTGCCAACCAATCGCCCAATTACAATTCTTGACTTTGGTTGTGGAAAGTCTTATTTAACTTTTGCTATGTATCATTTCTTAAAAATAGTACATCAAAGAGAAGTAAAGATTATTGGATTAGATTTAAAAAAAGATGTTATTGCAAATTGTAATCGACTTGCACAGAAACTTGGATATAGTGAATTGACTTTTTTACATGGAGATATTGCAGATTATGAAGGTGTAACTACCATTGATATGGTTGTAACACTACATGCTTGTGATACTGCTACGGATTTTGCACTAGCAAAAGCAATTGGATGGAATGCTTCTGTTATTTTAAGTGTTCCTTGTTGCCAACATGAATTAAATAAACAAATCGAAAATGATACTCTTGCTCCGTTATTAAAGTATGGTCTAATCAAAGAACGCACTGCTGCCCTTTTTACAGATGCCATTCGAGCAAATTTACTAGAAGCTACAGGATATCAAACACAGATTTTAGAATTTATTGATATGGAACATACTCCAAAAAATATTTTACTCCGTGCCGTACGAAAACACACGCTAGAGAAAGAAACGCTACAACAAAATTTAAATGAATTAAAACCACTATTAGACTACCTGCATGTAGAGCCAATGCTGTACCGCCTTTTAAGGGAAAACGCTTAAAAAAAGAAAAAGAAAGAAAAAAAAAGACCTCATTCCTCGCTGTTCAGGGAAAATTCACTGCTCCGGAATGAGGTCTTTTTTCTTCTGCCATAGATGATGGCTATTCTATAAAATAATGATAATCCGTTAAATCACAAAGATTTTCAGCAAATCATACAAAAAACTTTTTTACAAATATTTTCTTAAGTCTTTTTCTAGTTTTTCTTCTATCGCAATCAATTTTTCACAAATTTCTTTTGATATTTTCTCTGCATCATCATATTGATTCATATACTTATACAATGATTTAATCCCCATATCACAGCCATCTGTTAATAAATCTGCAATCGTAGCATCACTATCATTCATACCAAGTTTCATATTTGTTTTCATCCAAGACATTCCTCTTGCCATTGGATTCGGTTCTTTTTCTTCCGCTTGATAAGTATCTAGTTGCTTATGAATATCTAATTCTAACTGTTTGTGATGTTCCTTACTTTCTTGTAATAAGTGTTTTAATTTTTCATCACGAACTTTTTCTAATATTTCATCAATCGAATTGACTGCCATCTTTGTTCCTGCATCACATTCTCTAAGCAATTTAATGGTATCCGCATTTGCCATATCCGCTTACCAACCTTTCTTTTTTTCTTTTAGTATGGAAAGGTTAGAAGCTAATTATTCAAATTTTTATTTTACTACTAAATTTACAATTCTTCCTGGCACATAAATCTCTTTTACGATAGTCACACTAGCTAATTTATCTGCTACTGCTTCTTTTCCTGCTGCAATTGCAGTATCTTTATCTACATCTTTTGCCACTTTAATCGTAGCTTTTACTTTACCATTTAACTGTACTGCAATTTCAATGGTAGATTCTACTGTCTTTGCCTCATCCCATTCTGGCCAAGTAGTCTGATATAATCTTCCTTCGTAGCCATTAGTTTCCCAAAGTTCTTCTGTCATATGAGATGCTACTGGATTTAATAAGATAAGTAATGTCTTAAATTCGCCTCTTGTAATCTTATTGATTTTATAGAAATCATTTACTAAAGACATCATTGCTGCAATACCAGTATTAAACTTCAAGTTTTCATAATCTTGACTTACTTTTTTAATAGTCTGGTGCATCTTTGTTTCCATTTCAGCAGAATAACCATCGCCATCTACTAACATATCCTGCAACTTCCAAACTCTATCTAAGAAACGACGACAACCACGTACTCCTTCTTTCGACCATGCCGCACTTAAATCGAATGCACCGATAAACATTTCGTAAGTACGAAGCGTATCTGCACCAAATTCGTCTACAATATCATCTGGATTTACAACATTACCTCTAGACTTACTCATCTTTTCGCCATTTTCCCCAAGAATCATACCATGAGAGGTACGTTTCTTATAAGGTTCTTTTGTACTTACATAACCTTGGTCATATAAGAATCTATGCCAGAAACGGGAATATAACAAGTGAAGTGTTGTATGTTCCATACCACCATTATACCAATCGACTGGCATCCAATAATCTAATGCTTCTTTACCTGCAAAAGAATCTGGATTGATTGGGTCAATATAACGTAAGAAATACCAAGAAGAACCAGCCCACTGAGGCATTGTATCGGTTTCTCTTTCTGCCTTACCACCACAGCATGGACAAGTTGTTTCTACCCAGTCACGCATTGCCGCAATTGGAGACTCACCGTTGTCAGTTGGCTCATAGCTTTCTACTTCTGGTAATAACAATGGTAACTGTTCTTCTGGAACTGGAACATAACCACATTTTTCACATTTTACAATAGGAATAGGTTCCCCCCAATATCTTTGACGAGAGAATACCCAGTCACGAAGTTTAAAGTTTACTTTTTTATGACCAATTCCTTGTTCTTCTAACCATGCAATTATCTTTGTCTTTGCATCTTTTACTTCTAAACCATCTAAGAAACCAGAATTTACAAGCTTACCAGTTGCTGTATCGGTAAATGCTGCTTCTTCGACATTACCACCAGCAACAACTTCAATAATTGGAAGACCAAATTTCTTTGCAAACTCCCAGTCTCTATCATCATGAGCAGGTACTGCCATAATGGCACCTGTACCATAAGTCATAAGAACGTAATCAGAAACCCAAATTGGAATTTCTTTTCCTGTCACTGGATTGATTGCTGTAATACCATCTAAACATACACCTGTCTTATCTTTTGCAAGTTCTGTACGTTCAAAATCAGATTTCTTTGCTGCTTGTTCTCTGTATGCAATAATAGCATCATAATTATTCAATACTTCTTTATGTGCATCAATCATTGGATGCTCTGGAGAAATTACCATATAAGTCGCACCAAATAAGGTATCTGGTCTTGTTGTATAAACTTTTAATGTTTCATCAAAATTAGCCAATTTAAAGTCAACTTCTGCACCTTCGGAACGACCAATCCAGTTTTTCTGAGATACTTTTACTTTTTCAATATAGTCTACTTCTTCAAGTCCTTCTAATAACTTATCTGCATAAGCAGTAATCTTTAACATCCACTGACTCTTTACTTTACGAACAACTTCACTTCCACAACGCTCACAAACACCACCAACGACTTCTTCATTGGCAAGACCAACTTTACAAGACGTACACCAGTTAATTGGCATTTCTGTCTTATACGCTAAACCAGCTTTAAATAATTTTAAGAAAATCCACTGCGTCCACTTATAATAGGTAGGGTCTGTTGTATTGATTTCTCTTTCCCAATCGAAAGAATAACCAAGACTTCTTAACTGACTCTTAAAATGAGCCACATTCTTTTCTGTTACTAACTTTGGATGAATATGATTCTTAATTGCATAGTTTTCGGTTGGAAGACCAAATGCATCCCAACCCATTGGATACAATACATTGTAACCTTGCATTCTACGCTTTCTTGCAATAATATCAAGTGCTGTGTATGGTCTTGGATGACCTACATGAAGCCCTTGACCCGATGGATATGGGAATTCCACTAATGCATAATACTTTGGCTTTGTTGTATCTGTGCCTACACGAAATGCGTGTTCGTCTTCCCAAATATCCTGCCACTTTTTCTCTATTCCTTTTGGGGAATATTCTTTACTCATTTTGACTCTCCTCCTAATAACAAGTTTTTGTAAAATGTCTTTCTAGTACTCTCTTTACAAAGCAATTTCGATAAATAAAATAAGCCGTCTCTAATTACTTAGAGACGGCTATTATATACAAATACCGCGGTACCACTCTGATTCCTGAACTATAGTCAGACACTCATTATTCTATAACGGGAATTCCCGCCAGAGCTTACACAAAGACAATCTTCTTCTGCCCTAGAGCCACTAGACGAGTTCGGAATACGTTTCTTATCTGCTCACACCAACCGCAGATTCTCTGAAAAGCTCCATTATTCTTACTACTTCTAGTCATTGCCATACCTTTTTATTACTATCTCATTCTTTCTAATAAAGAGTATCTCCTCATTCTATGAAAAATTATTCTACTTTACTAAAAATATTCAATAGCGGAATAAAGGTATTTTAGTCCTTAACTAAGTTTTTGTCAAGCAATTTCTATAATATAAGAATATTCCTGACTCTTTCCTGCTTCTAATGTACAAATACCTGTCTTATCTTTTAATTCTCCCATAAATCCGTGGTCATCACAACGTCCAAACCATGGTTCAATACAAATAAATGGTCCATTTGGCTTTGCCCAAACACCAAGATATGGAAAATCTCCACAATGTACAGTTACATAAGGAGTCTTATCTGGATTATATAAAGCTACTTTTTCGATATTCTGATGTTCATAAATATAAGCGTCATTATCCCAAAAATGTTCTGTTACCTTAATACAACCATCTTCATCTAATGGCATCGTATATACTTTTTCTGTGTTCGCACATTTACTTCCATCTTGAGAAATTAAAATATAAGGAAGTTCTGTTCTGCCAGGGAAGCAAAGATACATATCTGTCTTATCTACACCTTCTTGCATCATAAAACCAGGATGTCCACCAATACTGTAATACATTGTCTTATCTCCTGTATTTTCTACTTTCCAAGATACAATTACCTGATTACCAGAGAGCTTATGATTTACCGTTAATGCAAAAGAAAATGGATATACTTTTCTAGATTCTTCGGAATCCTTTAATACAGCAGTGATTTCTCCTTCTGTTTCCACAAATTCAAAATCTGTTTTAGCCGCAAAACCATGAGATGGCATTTCATATTCCTGTCCATCTAAACAATATACACCATTATAACAACAACCTATCATTGGGAACAAAATTGGCGAACGCTTTCCCCAAAATTCTGGATTTCCTTCCCATAATACTTCGTGCTGTTTTTCTTTGTCATAAACACGCACTAACTGAGCACCAAGCTTTTCTACTTCAATTAAGAGTCTCTCATTTTCCAATGTTTTTTTCATGTTTTCTTCCTCCATTTATTTCATAGGTCTTTTACTCCTTTTCGCATATACTACATAAAAACAAATAAAAGACCTATTTTTTTCCTCAAACCTTCTCCGTTTTTCCATTATTTCTTAATGACAGCAGTGACAACCACAATGACATCCATCTTCTTCTCCATCTTCATGCTCATGATGGTCACAAGTAGGAGTATTACTTGCTATAAGGCTACCATCTAAATAACTACTTACTGCAATATCGACATCACCTTGTAATCCTGGAATAACAAGAATACCTTCTTGTAATAAACCTTGCATTGCTGGACCACCAATACCACCACAAAGCAATACCTTAACACCTTCATTCACTAAAGTTGCTACCGTAGAAGTATGTCCTGTTCCAGCATTTTCTACTTCTTTCTTTTCTACTAATTTACCATCTTCTATTGTATAAACAGTAAAGAGCGTTGCACTTCCAAAATGACCATATACATTCTTATTTTCATCAGTTGTAACAGCAATTTTTATATTTTTATTATCTACTTCTGCTTCCTTAGTAGAAAGTACATTTTCAATGATTGCCACAGCTTCTTCCATCCAATCACCAGTAATCATTTCTACAGAGCCTGCATCAATTGCTTCTGCAATCGAACAATCCAATGGAAGTTTTGCAAGTACAGGAATTCCAAATTTTGCTGCAATTTCATCAATATGGCTCTTACCAAACACTGGCATCTTTTCTCCACACTTATCACACTGCATATAGCTATAGTTTTCTACTAAACCAAGCACTGGAACATCCATCATATTTGCCATATTAACAGCCTTAGATACAATCATAGAAACTAATTCCTGTGGACTTGTGACAATAATAACGCCATCTACTGGTAAAGACTGAAATACTGTCAATGGCACATCTCCTGTTCCTGGAGGCATATCAACAAACATATAATCTACATCACCCCAAAGAACCTGTGACCAAAACTGTTTTACTGTTCCTGCAATCACTGGACCTCTCCAAATCACTGGAGTATCTTCTGTATCCAATAAAAGATTCACAGACATCATTTCAATTCCAGTTTTAGAAACCGAAGGAAGAATACCAAGTTCATTTGCTACTGCTTTTTCTTTCATACCAAATGCCTTTGGAATGGATGGTCCTGTAATATCCGCATCTAAAATCGCTGTCTTATAGCCCTTACGATTCATTAACACAGAAAGATAGGAAGTAACAAAAGACTTACCTACACCACCTTTACCACTCACAACACCAATCACACGCTTTACTTTACTGTATTCATTCATTGGCTCTAAAAACTGGCTCTTATCTGGCTTTCTGTCACTACAATTACTACTACAACTAGAACAATCATGATTACAGGAAGAGGATTCCTGTTCATATTTTACTTCTTCACTCATAATAAACTCCTTTCATTCTCTTACAAAAGATTATAAACTTTTATGATAATTTTTTCTTTCTATTTGTAAGATACCTTTCTTAGTATACTCTTTTTACATATAAAATTCAAGTTTTAGACGGATTTTAATATTTAAAAAATGTAACAATAGACGAAATGATATAATTGTGATAAGATAGCCTTACAACTAAGAATAAAAAATACTTAAATTTTTTAGATAAAAATTAGAAGGAGAATATCTGTGAATAATATATCAACAAAAATTAAAGATTTACGCCTTTTTGTACAAAATCACGTTCGTGGTTCTGCCATTGGCGATGGCGTTGTCGATTTTTTTAATATGGTAGGCGTAAATGACCATTTAACGAAAATTTTATATACACAAGACCAAAAAAATCCTACCAAGGGAATGCAATATGCTATCAAATTTTTTAACTCTCATCAAAAAGAAATTGAAGCAGTTACAAACTTACTAGCAGACCAACAATCCAAAGAAGTTTATCAAGCGGCGATTCGTTATCGTCAGACACATGATTGGAATGACGCTCCTGTCTACTCCAAACATGACCAATATTTTGTAAAAGATATTGTACCTATTACCGACCAAGAAATTTTTGTTGATTGTGGTGCATTTGATGGAGATACGATGGAAGAATTTTTCAAAGTATGTAACAACCAATTTCGCCGTGTCATTTGCTTTGAGCCAATGTTAGAATACTATCAAAAAATTGAAAAACGCAGTGATGGAAAAAATGTCATTCCAATTCGTGCTGGTGTTTATAAAGAAACGACCATTTTACATTTTAATGCAGATGGAAAAGGCTCTGCTATTACAATGAAAAATGATGAAAATACTATTTCTGTTCCTGTATGTGCCATTGATGATACTCCAGAATGTCAAGATGCAACTTTCATTAAAATGGATGTAGAAGGCTCAGAACTAGACGCACTTATTGGTGCAAAAGAAACGATTCTTAGAAATCGTCCAAAACTTGCGATTTGTATTTATCATAGACACCGAGATTTTATTGATATTCCAAACTGGATTCATACTCTTGTGCCAGATTACAAACTATATATTAGACATCACTCTTTCTCTGTCAATGAAACGGTATTATATGCCATTCCAGAAGAAAAAGCATAAGAACAAAAAGAAAACACTTCTATATTTGCACCTGTCGTAGACTTGTACAAATACAGAAGTGTTTATTTTACTGTAATTTAAAAATTACATCTTTGTTATGTATTTTAGTTATCAATTAACTTAGCTTTCTGTGTCCAGCTCATAAGGCTTCTAAGTTCCTTACCAACTGCTTCTAACTGATGTTCAGACTCACGTCTTCTCATAGCATTGAAGTTTGGACAACCAATCTGATTTTCTAATAACCAGTTCTTAGCAAATACACCTTCCTGAATGTCCTTTAATACTTTACGCATTGCGTTCTTAGTATCTTCAGTTACAATCTTAGGACCTGTGATGTAATCACCATATTCTGCTGTATTAGAAATAGAATATCTCATACCTGCAAAACCACTTTCGTTAATTAAGTCAACGATAAGCTTCATTTCATGGATACATTCAAAGTATGCACTTTCTGGTTCATAACCAGCTTCTACTAATACTTCAAAACCGCACTTCATAAGAGCTGTTACACCACCACAAAGAACTGCCTGTTCACCAAAAAGGTCTGTTTCTGTTTCTTCACGGAATGTTGTCTGAAGAACACCAGCTCTTGCACCACCGATAGCAAGTGCATATGCAAGACCGATTTCCTGAGCCTTACCAGTAGCATCCTGATGTACAGCAATAAGACAAGGAACGCCCTGTCCTTCCTGATACTGACCTCTTACTGTATGACCAGGTCCCTTTGGAGCAATCATTAAAACGTCTACATTCTTTGGAGGGATAATCTGACCAAAGTGAATTGCAAAACCATGAGCAAACATTAAAGCATTGCCTGCTTCTAAGTTTGGCTCGATAGATTCTTTGTACATCTTTGCCTGCTTCTCATCATTGATAAGAATCATGATAACATCAGCCTTCTTTGCAGCTTCTGCAGCTGTATATACTTCAAAACCTGCTGCTTCAGCCTTTGCCCAAGACTTACTGCCTTCATAAAGACCAATGATAACATGTACGCCAGATTCCTTCATGTTTAATGCATGTGCATGTCCCTGACTACCATAACCGATTACTGCAACTGTCTTTCCATCTAATACAGAAAGGTTACAATCCTGCTGATAAAAAATCTTTGCCATTTTTCCTAAATCCTCCTTGTTTTTCGTTTCCATCCACCATCCAATTCTACATTAGACTCTCTTTTTATTTTATACTAGTGGAAGAAACCTTATCCTTTTTTCAATCATCAATATAATCTGCCATATCTCCGACCCCTCTTGAGAGACCAGTAATACCAGTACGGGCAATTTCTTTAATTGTATAGCCCTCTAATAAATTGATAAATGCTGCTAACTTTGCTTCATTTCCTGTTAATTCTATCATTAAAGAATCTGTTGCTACATCTACAATTTTAGCACGGAAAATATCCGCAATGGAAATTACAGATTGACGTTGTGCAGGAGTTACTGCAACCTTTACTAAGATTAACTCTCTGCATACCGACTGAGAAGGAACTAATTCTTTAATTTCTTTTACATCTTCCAATTTTGCAAGCTGTTTTTTAATTTGGTCAAGAATCTGTTCATCTCCTGTTGCCACTACAGTCATACGAGAATACTCTGGATTCTCTGTTGGTCCTGCGGTGATGCTGTCAATACTATATCCTCTGCGACTGAACAATCCGGAAACTCGGCTTAACACACCAAAAGTGTTCTCCACTAAAAGGGATAATACCATTTTTCTCATATAATCCTCCTCATTTTCAAAGAAAAATGTGAACTTCTGTGAGCAAAGGGTGTTTCTCTTGTTTCTCACTTTAATTCGTCATAGCATTTTCATTAGTTTGATTTTATTATTGTACCTCTTGATACTAAGAATGTCAAGCACAAAAAAATAATCTCTTTACAATAATATGTCAGATAAGGACAACTCCCTATCTGACATATTTCTATATTGCTTATTTTAAAATAAAATCACGTAAAAATACAAAACCTTCATCAATTGCACGAATCACTGCCTTACTAGAGAATGTTGCACCAGAAATAACATCTACGGTTGTTGCATCGATTTGTGGCTTTGCTACCTGTCCTGGAACTTCTCCAGTTTCGGAAGCCTGTGCAATTGCCTGATTTGTAAGGTCTACAAATCCCGCAACATTGATACTAACACCAGATACTACATCGGTATAACCTTTGTCATTCATAATGCCATCTGTTGTTTGATTTTCTACGACATATGCCCCTAATGATTCCGACTGGGTTTTCCAAATTGGTTTCATTACATACTGACCATTGGCTGAAAGTTCTGCTTTCGATGCTCCGCCTGTAATTTCATCCCATACGACAGAAGTGATTTTTCCATTTTCTATTGTTACAGTAGAATAACTATAATCGCCATTCTCATTTGCTTCTGTTTTTGCTGTATATGTGCCATCTGCACCACTGATACTCTTATCTGTTCCAACTGCTTGTTCAATGGCTTGATTTGTAAGGTCTACAAACCCGCCTACATAAATACTAACGCCTGATACGACATCCGTATAACCACTGTCATTCATAATACCGTCCGTTGTCTGATTTTCTACCACATATGCTCCTAATGATTCAGACTGTGTCTTCCAAACTGGCTTCATTACATACTGACCATTCGCAGAAAGTTCTGCCTTAGACGCTCCACCTGTGATTTCATCCCACACTACAGAAGTAATTTTTCCGTCTACGATTGTTACTGTTGCATAATTATAATTTTCTTTATCTTCTTCTGTGGACTTTACTGTATAAGTTCCATCCTTTAAAGAAACATTACCAGAAGCTTTTGCTAATGCCTGATTTGCAAGGTCTATAAATCCTGCAATGTTGATACTAACACCAGATACGACATCCGTATAGCCCTTCTCATTTGCCATACCAGCAGTTGTCTGATTTTCTACCACATACGCTCCTAATGATTCAGATTGTGTCTTCCAAATTGGCTTCATTACATACTTTCCTGTTGCAGAAAGTTCTGCTTTCGATGCTCCGCCTGTGATTTCATCCCATACTACATTTGTAATCTTTCCATTTGCTACCGTAACTGTTACATAACCATAGTTTTCTGCATCCTCTTCTGTAGATTTCACCGTAAATGTGCCATCCTGACCATTTGCTTGTGTAATCGCTTGATTTGCTAAATCTACGAAACTAGCTATATTAATGCTGACACCAGATACGACATCCGTATAACCTTTGTCATTCATAATGCCATCGGTTGTCTGATTTTCTACGACATATGCTCCTAAAGACTCAGACTGTGTCTTCCAAATTGGCTTCATTACATACTTTCCTGTTGCAGAAAGTTCTGCTTTCGATGCTCCGCCTGTAATTTCATCCCATACTACACCAGTTACTTTACCATTTTCTACAGTAACAGTAACATAACTATAATCACCCTTGTCATTTGCTTTTGTCTGTGCGGTATATGTTCCATCTTTAAATGTTGCCTGTTCTGTAGCTTCTGGTTCTTCTGCTTTAATTCCAAGAATACCAGAAATATCTAATCCGTTTGCTGTCACTGGAAGTGTTACACCAGCCAATACTGCTTTATAATCATCTTCATCTACTTTAGAACCAAGATTATCTGTTTCTGTATGGCTTAATACATCATAAGAAATCAATGTTTGACCATCTTCAGAATATACAGCTTCTACTACAATTTCACCAATATATCCTTCTTCACTAATTACTACTGTATAAGTACCATCTGTATTTTTATATGCCTCTTTAATCTTTACATTTGCTCCTGTAATGTCTAACTTTGTTCCGCCATTACTTTCTGCACTACTTACTACCTTATCATTTCCAGTATTATTTCCTGTTGTACTCTCTACTACCTGACCATAATTCTCTGGGGTCTCATCCATTTTAGAAACTGCAATAGAAGCACCACCTACAGCTAAAGTAGCCACAGCTAAACAAATTATTGCTTTTAAACCATCATCTTTCTTTTTTCTCATTATTAATGAACTCTCCTTTAAATAAAAAAATACAAAAAGTAACAAAAAGCTAAGTCTTATGACCTACCTCGACAATTTTGTTTATTATACCTGTTTTCTTATCAATTGTAAAGTATTTTTTCTATATGATAAACTTGCAAATATTATCTTGAAATGCTATACTAAAATTAGGTATAATGATTCAATATATTATGTTGGATTGTTATAAATAAATTAAAGAACAGGAGAAATGAATTATGTCAACTTCCATTCGTATTCCAATTCCAGCCGTTTCTTTTACACCTCCGGTTTATGTATGCCGTCGTACAACAAAACCTTTTACGCTGGATGGTAACATCAACAAGGAGTTTTGGAATGATGTACCTTTTACTGATGATTTCCTTGATATCGAAGGTCCACATATGACAACTCCACGTTTCCGTACTCGTGCAAAAATGCAATGGGACGATGAAAACATCTATTTTGCCGCTATTTTAGAAGGTAATGAAATTTGGGCAAACTTAACAGAACGTGATTGTGTTATTTTCTATGATAACGATTTTGAAATTTTTATTGATCCAGATTCTGATACACAACAGTATTATGAATTTGAAATGAATGCAAAAAATACCGTATGGGACCTTTTATTAACAAAAGCATATCGTGATTTTGGTGGCAAGCCAGTCAATGGATATGATATGCATGGTCTTCAAACTGCTGTTTATATTGACGGAGAATTGAACTCCACAGATGAAAAGAATCGTTTCTGGTCCGTAGAAGTAGTCATTCCATTTGCTGCTGTTAGCGAATGTGCTGCTGAAAATCGCCCTCCAAAGGATGGAGAATTCTACCGTGTCAACTTCTCTAGAGTACAGTGGCTCATTGATGTTGTAGATAATGTAATTACAAAACGCAAACAGCCTGGTACAGACAGACCTTATCCAGAAGATAACTGGGTATGGGCTCCTACTGGTGTTATCAATATTCACTATCCAGAACTTTGGTCCTTCCTTTTCTTTGCAGGAGATGATAAAGAAGATTCTTGTTATCAGATTCCAGAAGATGAAAAGATTAAATGGGACTTAAGAAAATTATACTATGCAGAACAAGCTTACCTTGATATCAATGGTACATACACCGATTCTCTTGAAGAATTAGAAGCTATTTTAAAAGAATATAGCCCATGCGAAGAAAACAAAACGGTTCGTCCACTCTCCTACCAATTAGAAACAACTACTCATACATTTGAAATTAGTTGTCCAACCGCAGATGGAACAGGAAGAATGGTTATCTTCTCTGATGGAAAAGTAACCCGTTACTAATTTCTTTTCATTACATAAGCAAAAAAAAGGTTCATCTTACAAAGATGAACCTTTTTTTATTCTTACTTATTTGATTCGATTAAATGGAGTATAAATCCACTTCGTATTCTACAGAGAACTGATAATTATAATCACCACGTTCGTTTGTTGTCTTCTTCACAACGTCTTCACTACGTTCTACCACAATACTCTTTTCTCCGGTTGGTGTTATAATATGAATCTTTCTGTCCAAATCTAACATTTCATCATTTAAAAGAATGGTAAACTTACCAATTGTTGTAGCTGCATTTACAATAATACTATTGTCCTTCTTATCTAAATCCACTACAAGGAAACCTTCTGTCTGTTCCTTATCTGCCTTTACCCAATAAAAGCTTTCTACATCACGCAAAGGAGCACGGTTTGTCAAGTCCCATACAATACGTTCTGGAATTGGATTTCTTGTAAACTGCTGTAAGAAACGAATCGCATTCGTATCTGTTACTTTTTCTGACATAGTTCCATCTTCTAACCATGCATAGTTATTCGCAAGAACTCTTTGGTCATCTGTTGGATGGTTATCGTAGAAATTATGACCTTTATCTAAGTGAACATATGCATTATGTACATATCCACCAAATCTCTTTTCCATTTCATCCATCTTCTTCTGATATTCTACTGTAACTCTATGTCTGTCAAACGCCTTATCGTTAATACCAACCTGCAACTGAATTGGTGTATTTCTTAGGTTCCATACACTCGTTCCATTATGATGTCCTGCGGACATATGAGTTGCAGCAAGTCTATCAGCCATTCTTGGAGAAACGATATACACGCCATCTCCACCTGCGGAAAATCCTAAAAAGTATACTTTATTTGGGTCTACATTGTAGAATACAATCATGTTTTCAATCAATCTATCATACAATGGGAAAGATTCTGGGTTACCATGAGTATCCCAAGTATCACGAACACCTCTAGGATTTACATACACACCACTCTTTACACTTTCTGCATAATAAATGGACATATGCTCCCACTGACGATTGTTCATATCTGGTGTTTCCCCATAACCACCACCATGCATAGCTACAAATAATGGATAACCATTCTCACCTGGCTCTCCAATTACCTTAATACCATAACGCATCGTTACATCGCCGTATTTCATTTCCTGTTTTTCGATTTCTTCTTTACGAACAGGATCTGCCTTTACGCCTTCTACATAGTTATCCCATGCTTCTTTTCTTGCTACCTTCCAATCTGAAACATTCATTTTCCCTTACCATCTGCCACAGTCAGAAACTGTGGCAGTCCTCTCCATTTTTTATTAACCACGAATTAAACGTGCAAATACGTCTACACAACCAACATTGTAACCACTACAGCAATATAAGCTTTCCTGCGCTCCATTTGTTACACATACATATGGAAGATTCTTTGTTGTTACGCCAATGCTCTTTTCTAATTCTGGAAGTACCTCATTAAAATCAGCATACCAAATCTTCATATCTGGATAAATATCTCTTACTTTAATTAAAGTAGGGTCTTCTAATCCTTCCTTATTCTTTAAAATAAGATTCATTGTACAAGCTGGGAATCCAGTCATATTGCTCATTTCTAATAATTCATTAAATACATGTTCGGTTGGCTCTTTACCAGGATCTGCAAAGAATAAGAGTCCTCTTTCTGTGCCACAGATTTCTGTACTTGCTACTTCTACTCCATTTTCATCAGCTACATTAAATACAGGAATTTGCTTTCTATCCATGAAATCTTCTGGCTTTAATTCATCACAAGATAACTGGAATTCTTTTACATCACCTTTGTTTAATGTTACAATTAACTGCTTTCCTACGATATTTCCACTAGACATACGGTCACAAGTAAGAACACGATATTCTCCTGCTGCCAATTCTAAAGTAAGTACATCACCATTAAATTCTGTACCCCATGCATGAATTGTTTCATAGTGACCATCAGGTTGTCTCTTACCAATCGTAAACTGCTGATAATATCCTGGCTTCTTTGCACCTTCTGCTACTAACTTTAAGGTTGCTTTTTCTTCAAATTCTTTGTGTACATAATGGAATTCACCATCTGCATAATACTGTGGTTCACCATACATTCTATCCATTCTTGCAGGAATACCAAAAGTACGAAGCACAGATACAAATAAAATTGCTTGAGATTCTGGTGTTGCTGCACCAAGCTTTAATACTGCTTCTGGTACAGTGAAAATCGTTGTATATTCCTTTTCAGGATAATATTTGATATTTTCTGTAATCCAGTTCCAAACACTCATTGGATTTGCCTTGATTTCTTCTGCCATAAATGCAAATCTTTCCTTTAATACTGCTCTGTATGGAGTGGACAGTTCGATATATACTCCCTGAGCTAATACAAATGGCACAAAAATATCTTCTGGATAATCATTACGATATTCAAATGCAGAAAGTGCATCAGCAAGTACTGGAACAGTAATATCTCTGCAATCCTTTAATGCAATCTTACTAAGTAACATATCTTTTTCCTTAGCACCAATACCTTCATATTCGGTTTCTAAGAACTTTCTAATTTCTGCAAAGTTACCTTTAGACTCTTTTAATACATGAGTAATATGCTTATACTCGCTCCACTTTTCTACATATTCCTTGTCAAAATAACTTTCCTGTCTTCCGTTACGGATGGCATCGCCTTTTTCATTCTTTGTAAGCTGATATGCATCTTGTTCTGGTGTCAATTCTACGGAAGAAACAACCGCAGATTCTGGAGCATTCACATGGTAAGAAATCCATTCTTCCTGTGGAAGTTCCTCTACGCCATCCATAACAAACTCTACTTCTGTTGTCTCACGTAAATCTGCAAAAATAGTCTTTGCTTTTCCTTCATATAATACTTGAACCTGAACTTCACCAAGACCTAATAAAATATTACAGCAACCATTTTCATCTGTCTGTAACGTAGAAATAGGGAACATTTCTGCGGAGTTTACAATTTCTAAACGTACCTTAACCTGTGGAATTGGTGTTCCGTCAGGTTTCTTTACACTAATATATAATCTAGTTGTATGAGCATAACGTTCACTTTCATTTAAAAGCACTGCACAACCATCATAATCTGTTACTTCCTGCTCGGTAGAATCAGCAGAATCAAATAATCTAGTATGTAATACCATTGCTCTAGAAGCTGCATATGGGAACCAACCATTGTTTAATACTGGCTTTGGTTCACAAGCACCCGTATACTTCCACTCATTATCACACCAAATTTCTACCCAAGCATGATTATCATCACTATGACTCCAACGAGGTGCATATACCTGTCTTGCAGGAATACCAATACTACGAAGAATTGTTGTTAAAAACGTAGATTCTTCACCACAACGACCAAAACCACCACGATATACTGTCATTGGAGATGCAGTACGAGCAGAAGTGGAACGATAGGTTGCCTGTTCATAACACCAGTTATTTACTTCTAATACTGCCTCTGCACGAGTTTTGATATTTTTTACTCTATCGATTACCATATCATAGAAAAATCTTCTACAATCACTAATATCCTCAGAATTAATACGATGTGCTACGACATACTGAAGGAAATATTCTTCGGATACGCCCTCTAAAAATGGAGAATTTTCTAAAAGGAATGCACCATGTTTTGCATAACTATTCAATACTTCAAAACTATAAGCACCTACATCACTCAATGGCATAGTTGCATATAAGTACTTCGTTAAAAGCTGTTCTGTTTCTGGAAGACTATTTACTTTTTCTACAATTTCTTCTTTACACTCACCAAAAAATGGCACTGCAGCTTCATAATTCGCTACAATTTTTGCAATCATTTTTTCTGAAAATTGAATCATTGCTATCCTTACTCCTTTTCTTTTATTTTCCTTGATATCTTTTAGAAGTCGGAAAACGTCTCCTAAAAGATATCAAGAAACCTAGGCTTTTTTTAAAATAATACTATTTATTTTACACGAATACGGAATGTCTTAATTTCAAATGGTTTCATACGGAAAGAGAAATCATTTCCATTGACAGAAACAACACCATCTTCCACGATTTCTTCCATAAGATTTGTTTCTACTACTTCTACAATATTGAGTGCAGTCTTTACTGTAACATCTGTTGTCTTGTTTTCTACTTCATATAGACGAACAATAATACCATCACCATCTTCTGCTCTCTTAATTGTTTCAAGGATTACATTCTTGTTATCCTGACTCATAAAGGAGAAACTATCCTGCTCTGGAGCTGCCCATACTGCCTTAGCTGGAACATTAAGATTAAAGCTTTCTGCTACAACATTTGCTTCCTGCCATGTTCCAATATGTGGATACAAGGAATAAGTAAATACATGTTCTTCTTGGTCTGTTGTTGCATAAGGTTCTGTACCAGACTTTATCAATGTCACTGCAACAACATGATTTAATACGGAATGTCCATATTTACAATCATTCATTAAGCTGACACCATAACCACCTTCGGAAACATCCATCCACTTATGAGCACAAGACTCAAAACGAGCCACATCCCAACTTGTATTCTGATGTGTCTTTCTCTTTACATTACCAAACTGAACATCAAATGTAGCTTCATCGGTATGAACATCAATTGGGAAATTAGCCTTCATAATATGCTCACCAAACTTCCAGTCCACATAAGTATCAAAGTCAATTCTTCTTGTATCTGCATAAAAATGAATCTTCTGACGAATCACCGTATCCATCACATGACGTTCCACTTCAAGTGTTGCACGAACTGGACCACATTCTGTCCATTCCATCTTTGTTACATCAGTTACTGCCCAAGATTTTTCCTGATAATAAATATCAATATCCCAGTTGCTATAGTTCATTGGCTTATCTTCATAAATACGAAGTTCATTACCAACCGTACCAGCAATCAATACTTCTCTCTTTGCTTCTTTATCAAAAATAGAAGTAAACTGACCAAATTCATCTAATTTAATTACATAGTATGGAGTTTCAATGCAATTATCTGTAATTGTAAATGGAGTTACTACTTCTTTTGTTGCCTCTGAAAGAGTTACATAACCCTTAGAAGGTATATTCTTTAAGAATACAATCGCACCATCTTTCGTTGCCTGTACTGGATAAATTTCCCTGCCATCTGTCAAAGCTGTTGCATTGGTTGCATCAATCTTTACGATGTCATTACGATTCATGCCAAGTGTATTAAATACTGTTAATTTATCGCCTTCTTTTAAGAATGCTTTCATTCTTTCTTCAATTAACGCTTTTGTCTTTGCATCTAATTCTTCATATTCTACTTTTGTTACATCATATACGTCCTTAATCGAAGAACCAGGAAGAATATCATGGAACTGATTACGAAGAATAAGCTCCCACATATCATCCATTTCTTTTGCTGGATATGCTACACCAAGCTTTTCTGCTAATACAGACATCAGCTCTAATTCCATCATCGCATATTCTATCTTACGATTGGAACGCTTATTTCTACCCATAGAAGTATAAGTTCCTCTATGATATTCAAAATAAAATTCTCCAACCCAGCTTGGAAGACGCTTGCTTCCTTTTACTCTTTCTTCTAATTCTTCAAAATAAGTTCTAGAACCTACTTGACGAACTTTTGGAATACCTTTAATACCCTTCTGCATACGAGTAGATGTTTCCAACATCTTTCTACTTGGACCACCACCACCATCACCAAAGCCGTAAGAAACTAAAATATCATTGTTGATATCTTTATTCTGATAACGTTCCCAACCACCCATAATAGCATCTGGATGAAGATTACCATTATATGTAGTAAAGAAATCTTTCGAAGCATCTTGTCCTGGCCAAACAGTTGTAATTAAATGTGTCAATACTTTTGTGCCATCAATACCTTCCCACATAAACGTATCCATTGGAATTTTATTAAACTGATTCCATGCTAACTTTGTTGTCATGAAATAGTCAATACCACTCTTTTTCATAATCTGTGGAAGTGCTCCACTATAACCAAATACGTCAGGTAACCATAAAATACGATTATCTTTTCCAAATTCTTCTTTAAAGAAACGTTTTCCAACTAAGAACTGACGAACTAAAGATTCTCCAGAAGTGAGGTTACAATCTGCTTCTACCCACATACCACCTTCTGGCTCCCAACGTCCTTCTGCTACACGCTGTTTTATACGCTCATACTGTTCTGGATGGCGTTCTTTTACAAACTTATACAACTGTGGCTGACTTGACATAAAATGATAGTCTGGGAATTCTTCCATCAATTTTAATACAGTTGCAAAACTTCTACAGGATTTCTGACGAACTTGGTCTACCGTCCAAAGCCAAGCCACATCAATGTGAGTATGTCCGATACAGCTTGCAATAATTTCATCATATCCTACAAAATCTTCATATAAATGCTTTCCAATGTACTCACTTGCTGTTTTAATCGAAGCATAAAATTCTTCACTATATGGCTTTCTGAAGTCAAGTAAATTGATAGTTTCTGTAATTATTTCCTCTAATTCTACTCTTGGTCTGTCATTTTCTTTCATTCGACTAAAGCTCCATAATGGAACTTGAATGTCATAATGCAGAGCCATTGTTTCAGGATTGATTACTTGTAACTCAGTCACTAACCGGAATTCGCTATGTATTGTTCCTGTATAGGACTGCATATCTACTTTTAATGTTGTACCCGCTTTTGCATTCTCTGTTAAAAGAATTTCTTGGTGATTAATATCAAGTCCTTGTACTACTTTATCATCAATAAATACAAGGAACTGAGGATTACGTCCATCATCCCAATCGTTCAATGCAGTGTGAACACGTAACCAAACAGCTTTACCATCCATGTCTTCTGGTATTGTTATATTTCTACGAAACCAGTAATGTTTGTCAGGACCATACCAATGCTCCTTTTCATTGTCAAACTCTTTCCATGGTTCTGTCGCTGCATCTACTTCTGCAACATCAATATAGCAACCTGCTTTCATCTGCCAGTTAAAAAGCTTATGTGTCTTTTCTACCGCATATTTTCTAAGCTGGTCACTAATGATTTGTGCTCTTTCTTTTGCAAACTTCATACTGACCTCCCTATTGTGACTTATGTTAGAGCATAGTTATACCCTTAACATCTTTATACAACATTTTAGTGAAAATAGCAAGATATTCTTCAGAATTTGATAAATTTTTAAGTAAAAAATCACAAATTTTACAGAAAAAAAGAGGTATTCTTAACACTTATTAATAATACCTCTTTCCATCTTTTTACTTTACTATATGCTATTCGTATAATACATTTTAATATACTTTAATACAATTCATAATTGGACATTTACGGAATTCTTCAAATACTACTTTTAATTCCTCACCTGTCAATCCGTTCAGTTTTACTAAACGCTGATAGCCAATCGTAGTACCTGTGTATACTTCTTTTCCATCTAATTCTAAACGGAATTTTTCTACACGTTGACTAAATGTAATTTGCTCTTTCAAAGATACATAGTTAATCGTAACATCTTCTGGGAAAGTTAAGGTTATAACAGCACTTTCCGTATAATCTGTTGGTTTCCAACTCTTTTCATTGTCTTCTAAAATATTTTCTGCTTCAAAACCTACTTCTGCTTCCGAAGCACTTACCGTTGCACCAGTAATTGGAGTTCCAAAGCTACTGCGAATAAATTCTCCAATTTCATGTAAGCGATTCAAATCTGCCTGTGTCAAGTATCCATCTCTATGTGGTGGAATATTTAACAACAATACACTATTTCCACCTACGGATTTTAAATAAATATCAATTAATTTCTCTAATGGACGAACTTTGTCATCTTCTGCATCATGATGGAACCAACCCGGACGAATCGAAGTATCTACTTCTGCTGGATACCAAATAAATTCAGTTGCTCCTTGCATTACTTTTCTACTACCTAAATCACGGTCTTGTGCGTCAATTTTCTGTTCTCTAAATTCGGTATCATCTGACTGCTGAGAAGCTTCTGCAATTGCTTTTTGAGAGAATAATCCAGCTGGTACAACACTCCATTCAGATTCTCTACAATCTCCTGCTTCATTTCCACACCAACGTACGTCAGGACCACTAACAGAAATTACAGCCTTTGGCTGAAGTTTACGAATCAATGCATAATAACGATTCCAATCATACTCCTGTTTCTTTCCATTTGGACCTTCACCACAAGCTCCATCAAACCAAACGGTATAAACATCACCATAATTCGTTAAAAGCTCTGTCAACTGATTGCAAAAATAATCATCATATTCTTTACCTGAACCATAAGTTGCCTCGTGTCTATCCCATGGAGATAAATAAACACCAAATTTAATTCCATACTTTTCACAAGATTTTGCTAACTGTGCCACAATATCTTTTCCATATGGAGTATTCATGACGGAATAATCGGTATATTTGGTATCCCAAAGACAAAAACCATCATGATGCTTTGCTGTAATAATACAAGCACGAATTTGGGCATCTTTTAAACCACGACACCACTGGTCTGTATCTATACTAGTTGGGCAAAATGTAGAAAGTTCTTCTTTTCCATCGCCCCATTCTCTATCCGTAAAACTATTCATTCCATAATGGAAAAAGGCTGTAAATTCTAATTTCTGCCAATTTAACTGATTTTCGGTAGGATATACTGACACCAATTTCTCTAACCATTCTCTCTCTTCCATTTTATTGTTCCTCTTTTCTACTCAATTTTTTATATCATTTTTTTGATAGAAAACTGCTTTTATAAAAATGTGAACATGATTTCTTATACTTCTGGTTCAAATGTTTTTACAGCAAAAGATTCAAAAATATTCTTTCTTGCTTCTTCTAAAGAGCCATACTCTCCACCGTGAATCATCTGAGCAACTAAATTTCCAATTGCTGTTGCTTCTGTAGGTCCAGCATATACTGTTTTCTTTGTAGCATTAGCAGTTAACTGACTTAAATAATCTGCATTTGCACCACCACCTACAATATTAATGGCTTCATAAGATTTTCCTGTAATTGCTTCTATTTGTTGTACGGTTCTGCCATAACACTCTGCAAGACTCGCATATACAACGGTAGCTACTTCTCCCGGTGTTTCTGGTACAATTTGTCCTGTCTTTACACAATATTCCTTAATTGCTTCAATCATATTATCAGGGGCAAAAAAGCTTTGGTCATCTACATCGACTCTTGACGTAAAATCCTTTTTCTGAGATGCCATTTCACAAAGTTCCGCAAAAGAATATTGTTTGTCATAATCTCTACGTACTGACTGAATCATCCAAAGACCCATAATATTCTTTAAGAAACGATAACGATAATTATAACCGCCTTCATTTGTTAAATTTGCTTCATGACTTGCTTCATTACAAATAGCTTCTAAACTTTCTACACCCATCAAAGACCATGTTCCGGAACTGATATATACGGTTTCCTTGCCCATACTTGGTACTGCCATAACCGCAGAACCTGTATCATGAGAAGCAGGAATTACGACTTGACAAGTAAAGCCAACTTCTTCTTCTACTTCTTTTGCTAAATTTCCAAGAACACTTCCTGCCATTTTAATTTCTGGGAATATATTCTTTGGATAGCCAAGCATATCAAACAATTCATAGTCCCAATCTTTTGTCACTGGACTTACTAACTGCCCTGTAGTAGCGATGGTATATTCTACTGCTTTCTTTCCAGATAATAAATAATGGAAATAGTCTGGCATAAATAATAACGTATCTGCTTGTTCTAAATATTCTGGATGCTGTTTCTTTACTGCCATCAACTGATAAATCGTATTATACATCTGTTTTTGAATACCTGTTCTAGCATATAAATCATCTTCACTAATGATTTTATAAACTTCTTCATCCATACCTTCGGTACGACTATCACGATAGCCAACCGCTTGACCAAGACGATTTCCTTCTTTATCTAAAAGAACAAAATCTACTCCCCAAGTATCTACACCAACAGAAACTGGAATCTTCCCAATTTCTTTACACTGCTTCATACCTGCTTTAATTTCTATAAACAACTGGTCTGCATCCCAACACTTTGTACCATCCATATCTTTCATACCATTTTCAAAACGATATACTTCTTCTAACTGCATTTTTCCATCTTCAATATGTCCAAGAATATGTCGTCCACTCGAAGCACCAATATCTACTGCTAAATAATAATTCATCATACTTCTACTCCTTTTTTAAGTTCTCTTTAATTAAGCTTTTTGAAATCCTATAATCTTTTATTATAATATACATTTAATAAATTTTCCAAAAATCTTATTGAAGTAAAGCACTTTTTTACTTTTTGCCTTGTCGTACAAATAACATTGTTGTATGTAAATAAAACATAACTGCCCTATAAAATAAGGGCAGCAGAAATTGCTGCCCCTACGCATAATTTTTTATTTATCTTCTTCGTTATATTTCTTGTAACCTGGGTGTTTACCTGTTACGCCATATTTACTTCTCATGCTAATGAGAGTATCAATATCTGGCTTGGAAATTTCTTTTGCACCACCAAGAAGATGTGCTGTCAACTGAATCTTTGCCCAAAGCTCTAAGCTTTCCATACGATAGTAAGCAGTAATTAAGTCAGAACCAATGGCTAATGCACCGTGATTTTCTAATAAAACTACATCATGCTCCTGAAGATATGGACGAATTGCATTTGGAACTTCTTCTGTAGAAGGTGTACCATAAGGAGTTACTGGAACGCTACCAATAGCAATAACATCTTCAATCATAACATACTTATCCATATGTACATGAGCTACTGCAAAACCTGTAGATGTTGGTGGATGTGCATGAAGAACTGCACCTACATCTTCACGTTCTTTATAACAGCAAAGATGCATCTTAATTTCGGAAGATGGACGATAGCCTTCTTCTGCCTCTAAAATATTGCCATCCATATCAATAATAACTAACTTTTCTGGTGTGATAAAGCTCTTACTGATACCTGTTGGTGTTGCAAGAATTTCGTTTTCACTTACTTTCACAGAAATATTTCCATCATTTGCTGCTACCCAGCCAAGCTGCCACATTTTATTACAGATATCACAAATCTGTTCTCTGATTTCTTGATATTTCATCTGTCATTTGCTCCCTTCTATTTTTTCGTAATAGTTCAGCTAACTAATATAACTGAACTATTACGTTTTAAGTACCTTTTTTATTTATACAATGGACCATATGCTGCACAAGCACGATAATCCTGACCTTCTTTATCCATACCAAATGCATTCCATGCTGCTGGACGGAAAATCTTTTCTTCTGGAACGTTGTGCATACTTACAGGAATTCTAAGCATAGAACACATAGTAATTAAATCTGCACCAATATGTCCGTAGCTAATTGCACCGTGGTTTGCACCCCAACAATTCATTACATCATAAGCTGTCTTAAATGGACCTTCCTTACCATCACAACGTGGTGCGAACCAAGTACATGGCCATGTATAGTCAGTACGTTTCCATAAAGTATCGGTTACTTCATCTGGAAGTTTTACTGTATAACCTTCCGCAATCTGAAGTGCTGGACCAAGACCCTTGATTAAATTCAAACGAATCATTGTTACAGGCATTTCAGCTTCTGTTACGAAACGAGAGGAGAAACCACCACCACGGAAATATCCATAGTCTGCTGCATTCCAAGTAGTAGCCTTCATGATAGCATCCATATCTTCTTCTGTTACATCATACCAAGGCTTCATTACTGCATTGCCATCTGCATCTTTTGCCTGTCCATTTGCATCAAGACAAGCTGCACCAGAGTTAATCAAGTGAATAAATCCACCTGCTTCTTTTGCAAGACCTTCGATATCATAACCAGTTGCTTTCTTTACTGCTTCTGGACTCCAATAGGTACGAACATCCGCAAAAATCTGAGCACGATTGGTAAGAAGCTTCATAAATAACATACCAAGACCATTTAATACGTCATTTTCTGTTGCAAGGATATAAGGTTCTCTTGCACCATTCCAGTCGAAAGAAGTATTGAGCATTGCTTCTGGGAAGTCACAGTTTGGATAGAAATCTGTCCACTGTCTCTGACCTTGGAAACCTGCTGCAATGGCATTATGACCAACCATTTCTTCCTCACAACCTTCTGGAAGGTTCTGATTTCCGTTCATTAAGTCTTTGATAATACACATCATCTTAACAACGAACTTCAAATCTGCATCTGTTTCTTCTGGAGTCTTTTGAACTGCTTCTGGGTTCTTATCAAAACCGATAATACACTTTTCTTTTGCCCAAGCATATGCTTTTTCAAATTCTGCTTCATCGTAGATACCCTTATCCATACGACGGATAATTTCTACTTCATCTACCGATTCTACTCTCATACCTAAATAAGACTCAATAAAATCTGGGTCAATAATAGAACCGCCAATACCCATACAAATAGAACCAATCTGTAAATAAGACTTACCTCTCATCGTAGCTACGGCTACCGCAGCACGACCAAAACGAAGGAGTTTTTCTTCTACGTCTGCTGGAATATCGGTTGCATCAGCATTTTGTACATCATGTCCATAAATACCAAATGCAGGAAGACCCTTCTGTGCATGAGTAGCTAATACGGAAGCAAGATATACTGCACCCGGACGCTCTGTACCATTAAATCCCCAAACACCTTTAATTGTTCTTGGATCCATGTCCATCGTTTCTGCACCATAGCACCAGCAAGGTGTTACAGTTAAAGTAACTTCTACGCCTTCTTTTGCAAAATAATCTGCACAAGCTGCTGCTTCACCTACACGACCAATCGTAGTAGGAGCGATAACAACCTTTACAGGCTCACCATTACTATACTTTAAGTTTTCTTCAAATAACTTCTTTGCAGAACGAGCCATATTCATAGTCTGTTCCTCTAAGGATTCTCTTACCTTTAAATAGCCGCGTCTGCCATCGATGGTTGGACGGATACCAATCACTGGATATCTGCCAATTAATCTGTTTTCTGCCATAAAAAACCCCTTTCTGTCATTTCCGACTTGGTCTTAGCTGACCAGATATTATAATTTTTTACTTCACTTTTCTAAAAACAAATATTAATGACAAATTTATTTTAATCTATTTTAGTAATTTTGTCTAGTATTGTTACTCTAATTTTCTTCTTTTCTGTTCCTTATATTTAATGTTTTTCCAAAACGCCTTAATTAAGCAGATACTCGTAATCCACTTCGCTACTTACTCGTAACCAAATAACACTCTTAAGAACAATTTATAGAGATTTTTCGATTTAGAATATTGACGAAAACCCCAACTATCCTGTATAATGTGATAAATTAGCATGGGTGTCTTTGGACATTCTGTTAAAATATAAAGAAAAGAGGTTATAAGCAAAATGGCAAACATTGATTTAGCAAAGTATGGCATTACAGGCAGCACTGAAATCGTATACAATCCTTCCTACGAAGAATTATTCGTAGAAGAAACAAAAGCTGATTTAACAGGCTATGAAGTAGGTCAAGTAACAGAACTCGGTGCAGTTAACGTTATGACTGGTATTTACACAGGTCGTTCCCCTAAAGATAAGTATATCGTTATGGATGCAAACTCCAAGGATACTGTTTGGTGGACATCTGATGAATACAAGAACGATAACCATCCTATTTCTGAAGACGTTTGGGCTACTTTAAAGGATATCGCTACAAAGGAACTTTCCAATAAGAGACTTTTCGTTGTAGATGCTTTCTGTGGTGCTAACGCTGATACAAGAATGGCAGTTCGTTTCATCGTTGAAGTTGCTTGGCAGGCTCATTTCATTAAGAATATGTTCATCCAGCCATCTGCAGAAGAACTTGAAACATTCGAACCAGATTTCGTTGTTTACAACGCTTCTAAGGCTAAAGTTGAAAACTTCAAGGAATTAGGTCTTAACTCTGAAACTGCTGTTGCATTCAACATCACAAGCAGAGAACAGGTTATCTTAAATACTTGGTACGGCGGTGAAATGAAGAAGGGTATGTTCTCCATGATGAACTACTATCTCCCATTAAAGGGTATTGCTTCCATGCACTGCTCCGCTAACACAGATATGAACAATGAAAATACAGCAATCTTCTTTGGTCTTTCTGGTACAGGTAAGACAACATTATCTACAGACCCTAAGCGTCTCCTTATCGGTGATGACGAACATGGTTGGGATGACAATGGTGTATTCAACTTCGAAGGTGGTTGCTACGCTAAAGTTATCAACTTAGATGCAGAATCTGAACCAGACATCTACAACGCTATCAAGAGAAACGCTCTTCTTGAAAACGTTACTGTAGATAAAGATGGTAAGATTGATTTCAACGATGGTAGTGTTACAGAAAATACTCGTGTATCCTATCCAATCGACCATATCAACAACATTGTACGTCCAGTTTCCACAGCTCCTGCTGCTAAGGATGTTATCTTCCTTTCCGCAGACGCATTTGGCGTACTTCCTCCAGTTTCTATTTTAACACCAGAACAGACAAAGTACTACTTCTTATCTGGATTTACAGCAAAACTTGCTGGTACAGAACGTGGTATCACAGAACCAACACCTACTTTCTCCGCTTGTTTTGGTCAGGCATTCTTAGAGTTACATCCAACAAAGTATGCTGAAGAATTAGTTAAGAAGATGGAAGCAAATGGTGCTAAGGCTTACCTTGTAAACACAGGTTGGAACGGAACTGGCAAGCGTATCTCCATTAAGGATACTCGTGGTATCATCGACGCTATCTTAAATGGTGACATCGCTAAGGCTGAAACAAAGAACATTCCTTACTTCAACTTTGAAGTTCCTACAGAACTTCCAGGTGTTGATACAAACATCCTTGACCCTCGTAATACATATGCTGATGCAACTGAATGGGAAACAAAGGCTAAGGATTTAGCTGGACGTTTCATCAAGAACTTTGCTAAGTACGAAGGTAACGAAGCAGGTAAGGCATTAGTTGCAGCAGGTCCTCAGTTATAATATAAGACATTCGTTAGAATGTACTTAACATAAAATAAAAAGACAGATATTTCGCATACTCTCTCAGAAAGTTGTAAAATATCTGTCTTCTTATTTTCTCTTATATAATCTCCAAGTTCGGCTACTGTCATCTCATCTATTCCACCACCACCTTTATTTTCAACCACCTTTTTATAGGCTCTATTCAGATTTTCTTTTGACGTAATCACTTCCATCAATTCCAT
>CALAEX010000250.1 GCA_937891165.1 uncultured Lachnospiraceae bacterium
TCATTTAAAAACATAGTTTTATTCAGTTGTCAAAGAACAAAAAATGATTGTTTATGTGTGAAAGGTCCGTTTTAAAAATGACTTTTGACACCCACATCATAAAATAAGTCCTTCTACCTAATATCCAACTCCTGCGTAGATTAATATCAAAAGGAATCCCATTTGACCTGTTCCTCCCTATATTTTTTATTTACAAGAAAGTTCCGTCCATTTCAACAAATAGACTGGACGCTTTTTTCTTCGTTGGTAATATATCTAAACAAATTAGAGTTTAGTTCTCTGACAAACTGTAATTTATCAAACACTATGATGTCTGTACATACATATCTATTGTTGACTTATTCAATTTCAGATAGTTTTAGTTTTGTTAATTCAGTAGTGATTAAATTTGTCATTTTTAACTGTTGCTCATTTGATAACTTGTATGATGTACGAATTACCATTGTTCCTATAATTGCATAAGAACCTGAATATAAAACTGTACCATCAAATCCAGCTAAATATTCTACTCTAGTTTCTGCATCTGCAAGGTTGGCATAAATTTCAACTGCACCACCTGCATCAGTACCTTTTTCTACAATAGTATTTCCAGGAACTTCTTCTGGAAATACTGCTGCAACAGTAAAATATATACATGCTAAATAGCCTCCTTCTTTACCTAAAAGACCATCTGGATTCTGTTCCTCAGTCACAGCTTGTATACCAGTAATTTCTTTAACAGCAACTAGCCTCTCTTCAACCCATGCTTCAGTAGGTGCTGTAATCTGCTTAACTATTGTAATGCCATGTTTGAGTTGTTCTGTCATTTCTAAAATAGTTTCAGTATCTGCAATTATTTTTTCTTTATTATTATCGCTTTGAACTACCATTGCAATATCATCTCTATTTTCACTTACAATAGAGATGTTCTCTATACTCTTTGGGAATCCCTCTATATTATCTATACAAGTAAGCTTAACCGCATCATTATATTCTGCAACATACTTATTAAATTCTTCAACCGCATCATTATAAATCTCTGTCGCACTAAGCACTAGCTCTATTTCTGCATTTAACGCCTCCTCTTCAGAAGATATTTCTGTTTTTTGTATAAAATCATCTTTTATTAAGATATCAGTATTTACATTATCAATTAATGCTTCCGAATCTACTGTATGTACCTTCCTTCCAATAAATATAATTAGAACCAATATAATCAAAACAATTATTGTCACACTCAACCATTTACACTTTACTGGTCTCATAATATCCTTTCCATGAATAGCATCTGTTAATTTCTGCAATGCCTGTTCATAAATATTTTGTTTAATAATTCCCTCTTTTGCATAACCTGCCACAAAAAGAGTATCCTCACAAAGTTTTACTGCAACAACAGCATTATTCAAATTTCCATAACCAGCTCTGATTGTCACCACATAAATTTGTTCATCTAAATTTTCATATAATATATTCCCAAGCAGAAATAATACATCACGTACTTGAAGAATAGATAACTTACATTCCGAAATAACCGTTTCCTTGATATTATCTAGATTTTTACATCCATATTCCTCTAAAAGATTATTTAACTCAATATTCATATCTCATACCTCTCACTAATGAATGAATACAATTCCTTGTAAATTTTCCTTCATTGAATATCTCAATTCCTCTTCTGTAGGTATTATAATTTTATCTCGACTTTTAACTTCCTCAATGAATAAAGGTTCAATTAAATCGTTTGCAAATTGTTTTCGATTGTCAGAAGCATACATATCTTTTAACACATCACCAATTAATACTGAATTCAATTTATCAACAAGGTTATTCCCCTCATCTTCATTAATTAAATAATCTCCACAAAGAATAGTGAATTGTTCACTTATGATATTAAACATCTCTTCGGCATCACTTTCATAATAAGGAGCTATCAAAGATTCTGCTACCCATACACTTAATCCACCTGCTACTGTTGCACCTATTATTGTACCAATAGTTGTTCCAAGACCAGGTGCTATTAGTGTTCCTAACATAGCACCACCATAACCACCTGCCGTACCTACACCTATACTTATAATTGTTACTGTTAAATTCTTTAACATTTCTTCTTCTGAAATTCTACCTCTAAAAAGTTCAACAACATCAACCCCTGTTAATACAACCAACATTACACCATCTACTATAAGTTCTTTTGCAATAATTTTTGTAGCAGCTTTTGTAGACGACATTCCCGCAGTTTGTACGCCAGCTTTCAATACAATTGCCTCACATACATCTTCTCCTAATACTTTAGCAATTGCTTCTGCCGTAGGTACCAATGCGTTTGCCACACCTGTTTTAGATAGTTGGCTAGAAATTACATAAGTAGCAAAAACAATTCCTCCTGTTTTTAATCCATTTAAACCTGCAATTTTTAATGCATCTTCTACGCTGGAACCATTTAACATACAACAGGTAAAATCTACTACAAACCCAATACCCGCAGCACAACTTGCTGTTATAATTCCATTCGTAGCATCATATGCAAGGGAATCTACATTTCCTGCTTCTGCAATATTTTTTGCCTGCTCAAATGTTAAATTACCTTTTCTGACAATGTTTCTAGCCTCATTTGGATTTGAAACGCCAGGTATTTGTCCATTTTCAATCTTTTTTCTCATCAATTTAATTGCTTCTTCATACTGGTCAGAGGGTACTTCTAACTGCATTGGTTTTTTATTTCCATCTATATAACGATATTCCCCTGTTAGTTCATTAAATGCTGCATTAACACTTCTACTTGCCGTATTATAATACTTGTCCTGTATCCATGTAATACTACCATCTCTATTTATAATTTTACGGTCAGGTCCATTCACAACATTATCACCACCAACAACTGAAGTATTTATCCCTTTTACCTTGTCAATCAAATTATTTCCATACTCTGCTGCAAATCCATATCCTCCTGGCTGACTAAATAAACGCTCATTAAAAAGATTTGTAGTAGTAATTGCATTTCCTGCAAGATAACCATTTATCTCTCCTAACGAATTTGTATTTTCTAAGTTACTATCTATACTTTCAACCTGCTCTATATCTGCAGTTGCAAACGCCTCTATTGGAAAAATACCCACAAATATACTTATGCACAACAATAAGGTTATTACTTTTTTAATAATCATAGTCTGTCACTCTCCTTCAAGTGTTTATCTATAATAAAACATATTTTGCAAATAGATTTAAATATTCCAGCATTGACGATTAAAGTTTTTTGCTTTCTCTTAAAGTAACTATTCTGTTTTATTTTTTCTCTTTCCCTTTCTTCTTTCTAAAAAAGCATAGTTTTTTATAAACAATTTTAATCGTCAGTACTGGTTCTTTTTCCAAAAGAAAAGAGCCTAACTCATAACTAATACAACAGAACATTAGAGGTTCTGTTATCATGACTCACGAGTATACGGCTCCCAACTTAAAATCCTTTATATTCTTTCCACAGAAAAAATTTCTATTTTCATATCATTAAAAACTACTTTTTCTCCAACTTTTTTTCCCAATAAAACTTGAGCTAAAGGAGCATCACATGATAAAATATCTTCATCAATATTCCCCTCATCAGAACCTTTAATCTGATATTGGCATTCTTCATCATCTATATTAATTTTTACACTACATCCTCGAATTACAGTAATTCCATCAAAATTTTTATATTCCTCTGTATCTTCAATCACAATTGCTAAATTCCACTTATCCCACAAACTTTTCTTTCTTGCTGGCAATTCATACATTACTTTTACACGTAATTCCATAAATTCTGGGTTTTCTCGTAAATCATTATCTCTTTTTACACTTTCTCCCATTAATTTATTTGTTTCTATTATTTCATTATCAATATTTAAATATTCCTCATATAATTTATTATATCCCTCTCTTGTAACATAGTATTTCATTTTATACATCCACCTTCCTGTTCTTGAATCTTTAGTTCTTCTCTTACTCTACACAATATCTTTCCATATACATTTAATCCATCTCCATTTGGTCCACATCCCCAATAGTTTTCTTTTTTTGTATCTTCAATGATTTCCTCATCACCAGTCTCTATAAGTTTTTCAGCCAAATCGGGATGTTGTAAAAACTTTTCTAAAACTGCCTCATGCATAATCTCATTTTTTACCTGCTCCCAATCTTCCCGTAACTTATATCTTCTATTTCTTCCTATTGTAGAAGCTTGTTTTGGAGTTTCTGCTTCTATAATTAATTGTTTAACCGTTTTGTCATGAAACTTCTGTGCTTGGTAATAATGCTCTACTGTTTTCCAATAAACACCATCTTTTATAAATCCATGAGAAGAATATGACGCTAAATATCCTAATTTACCAAATTCCTTATAAAAATATATTGCCATTTAAATACTCCTATTCCATTTCTTTATTAGCTTAACATTTTTATCTCGATAGAAAATTATTGCTTAACTTGTCCAGGTACTAAATAATCCCATTTTAAATGTGATATATCTTTTTTTTCATCCATAACTCCTAACTTAATAATAAACTGTTCTACCACCTGTCCGTCCTCTGAATCTGTGTATCTTAAATTTAATTTTTCTATCAAAAGTTCATCATTATAATTGCAACTTAATCTCCATGCTATACCTTCTTTTGTCATTGTACTATTATGATGTCCGTAATTCCTTTCATGTGTTGGTGTCAATGGCTCATTCATTTTTTGAGTTAATCCATTAAATTCTTTCATAGCTCTTCCTAAATTACATATAATTCCTGTATCTATTGTAAAGTTAGGATTAAAAAAATCTGTTGGTAAATATTCTGCCATTTTAAGCGACCTAATATATGCATCTAACATTGGAATAATTTCATTCTTTATATATTCTGCTTTTTCTATTTTATTTCTTTCTCTATAACTTTCTACACTTTTGTTACATAATTCCATAATCTTATCCACATCATCCCATGTTGCATCATCAAACATCTGCATAGAACTTAATCCTAATGACCTTTTATACTCATATAATACATTTAAAAAAAATCTCTCTGTTATAAGGTATCCTGATTGCTTTCTCCTATCCGTTTTTGGATATATATTAATCCCATAATTTCCTTTCTCTGAAATAGATGGATTTATAGAATAATATTCTCCTTCTTTATTTTTCAGCATATATAAATCTACGATTGTATCTTTATCCCACTCATCATATGTTTCCATTATATTATCTAAATCAGTTTCACTACATATATCCTTGACAAGATTAATTTCATAAAACAATTTTGGTTCTTGTGTCAATCGAATTGTATGTTCATAGGCATCTAAAATTCTACTTTCTAAAAGAATAATATTCTCTTCACAGGAAATATATAAATATGTCCCTGTAGCAATTACAAGATGTTCCTTATATCTCTTTACTATAACCATCTTGTTAATTGCTAATGGTTTATATCTTAATTCCACGCACATTTTTCGACTACCTGCACCTACTTTATCATAATATGGTTTATATATTTTCAAAAATTCTGCCATATCTTGAATATATTCATTTCTTGAAAAATATGATGAACTACAACCATTTGCCCAACCAATAGCATATGGTGTAAATGATAAACGAACTCCTGCTAAATAATTCAATAAATTACTAGAATTTATATTAATATGTACATCTCGTACTCTTTTATTATATCGACTAAATCCAACTGTTGAAATACGAGTCTTAACTCCTAATTCTTTATACACAATTTCAATAAACTTATCCAAATAATAATAATTTCCAATATCATTATCAAGATATGAAAAAATTACTCCACTTCTATGTTCTTCTCTATTCCAAACAATATATGGTTTTTCGTTTCGATATTTTATATATACAACTGCCTTTATTCCTGCAACTACATTTCTTATTCGTCTTTCATTCCAAAAAGCCATTGTTGTTCCTGCAATTTTACTACATATGCTACAACAATTCAAACAACCAACTTGTGGCTGAAAATGACGCATTTTCTCAAATAACTGCATCGGCATTTCTTTTAATTTTTCTACTATCAAACACCTTTCTATATAATCCTCCTCTCCTATTTCTATTTCATCTGTTAATAATAATATATTTTTATTCATTCTATTTTCCTCTACATATGTGTGTTTTATATAAATGTAGCAATCTCTCTTCCACATTTTCTGTCCCATTATCAAAAACTATACTTTCCTGTGCCAAATTTGAAAATTCTCTTAGAAAAGCATTTCTTACAGTATCCGTATCAAGAATTTTATCCAATAATGATTTTCCTCTCTTACTTATCCTTTCTTGACGTATTGTTTCATCTAAAGATACAAATATCGTCATATCTGGTTTTAAAATATTATATTTTTCATAATCTAAATCAACATCCAACCCCGCAACACGATGTGAAACAACTGTATCAATCAAATAACGAACACAATAAATATTATTATTTTTATAATCAATATTTTTCTTTATATAATCAGACATATAGGACACCGATGATAAATAATATAAATAATGTGCCATTTGTGAAATTTTTCGTACTTTTAAATCTATTTCTTCTCTATCTGCATAAATTTCACTAGGAGTATGAAATAAATAAGACCCTTCATCCATTTCATGTAACTTTTTTGCAATTGTTGATGTTCCTGAACCATCCAATCCTGTAATAACAATAAACATTTGTAATTTCCTCCTTTTGTTATCTATACTCTATTCTAATATTTTAATTATATTTACATTTTGTATAGTTATTGGAATCATGATATTTGAACTCCCTTTTCACTTTCAACACAACTTACAAATAATCCAAACAAGAATATCCCTACTAAATATTAATAATTTTTTTCTTTCATATTGTTCCTACCTTTTTTATTCTATTATACACTTTCGCTATGACAGAATCTGTCATTCAAAAAATTTTATAAAAAATAGTGTAAAGTCCTATAATTTTATAGATTTCACACTATTTCCATTATTTAATAAAACTATATTTTAATCATAAAGAATCTGCATAAATTCATTAAAATCTTTTGCTATCTTCTCAACATTCATATCCATTTCCTCATGATTAATAAAATTTATTGAGTTACTACAAATGAGCAAATCGGTTCTTCCGCATATTTGCGTAAAATACTAAATGTTTTATAAAGCTAATGGTATATCAATGGTAGATTTCAATCAAAAAATATAATTGTTCTTTTGTATCACTAAAAATCAAAGATATTTTCACCTGAAATTTACATTGATATATAGGTATATTGAATAGTCTACGTCAATATGCGGAAGAACCAGCAAATCCTGAAAATTGCACAAATGAATTTTGAGTCAAATTATTTTTGATTAAATTTAGCAGATGTTTTTTGTGCAAAATCTACAAAAACATAACTATATTAAAAGAAAACATTCTTTTTTCTCCTACATAAAATTTTATAAGTTTATCCTACACTACGAAAATATCATATCCACATTATGTAAATATAATATTCAAATGAAAAATCCCATCTATAAAAGCTTTAGCAATTCTTTTTAAATTCTTAAAGCTTTTATAATTTACTATTTTATCCTATTATAATTAACACCTGCTGAAAAATAGTCTTTTCAAAATAGCAAGTGGAATTAAAGCCCAACCAAACACAATTCCCATAGCAATTTTTGTGCTAGTTATTTTTCCTTCTGGTGCTATAATAATTTTATTTTCATATAAAATAACTCCTGCTGCCCAATATCCTGCTACTGCATATAATATTATTAAAACTCATTCCATTTATCTTGTTCTCCTTCATCTCTTTCTTATCTACTTTATAATATTTTGTATTGTATAGGCAATCAATACAGTATCACTTCTTACTATTTCATACTCGCTTACATATTTGCTACTAAATAATGCTTTTGTTATTGTAAAACTCCATCTTAAACGAAATGTCCCATTTTGTTTATTAGGTATAAATTCATAAGTAATAGAGTCATGCTGAAATCTCAAATTTTCTTTTTCTAAAAATACATAAATATTACTCGTTGATAAAACTTGCGATGTTGCTAATTGAATATCTTCCAAAGTTAAATTTTCAGGCAACCAAAATTCCATCTTCCTAAAGCTATATATTTTTCCTTCTAAATATTTCCCTTTTATTATCCATCCTATTATCAAGAAAAATCCTATTCCAATTGCTATAGCAACACCTATTCTTGTACCTCCCATATTTAATCCGAAGATACTCCCCACTATTATTGCAATTACATAAATTATATTTAATTTGGATGATACGTTCTCTATACCATCCTTGGAAGCTAATTTTATTCCTTTTTCCATAAAGTTTTTCTCCTTTTGTTTATTTAAACTTACTACCATTACTTTATTGTTTTATAAACATTTAAAGATTTTCTTTCTTATCATCTAATAATGTAATGCAACACCTTCCTTATTATTATTTAATATTTAGTTATTGACCTCTTATACATCTACCATAATAAAACCTTTCTTATCATAACTATATTCTATCTTTTTATTTTCACATCCATTTACTCTACGTTCTGATAAAAATGCTCTTATATCATCAATATCCCTCTGAATCGTACGTTCATTAACATCAAAACGTTGTGCTTCCTCTTCTTTTCTAATTACTTTACCTTCAACGAAACGAGTATAAATATCAAGAGTTCGAAAATTTTTAAGAGCTTTCATAAACTATATCCTTTTGTAATATTTTTTATTTTATATCTTTATTTTACACTACTGTTATGACATATTTTGTCACTTTATAAAACTTTTTACCTATATAATATTTATTGTCATAAAATTTTACATCAAACTATTACACTAATATATTAAGTAGCTGTTCTATATATTCTATAAATAAACTCATATCCTTCCATCTTACTATAGATTCTATACAAATACTTTTACGAAATGATAATTCCAATCCTTGATACAACTTTGGTTGATATTGTTTATCTTTATTGTAATTTCTCTATTGTCATTGTTGTAAGACATATTTTGCTCTCCTTTTCTTCTATGATTTTTATTATATTTATAGTTTACCATATGACTTTGTGAACTTTGTAAAAGTGATTTTAAAATAAAAAAGATACTACTTATTTTCTGTAGTACCTTTTTATTCTTATACCATTTACAATTATTCTCTATTCTTCTCGTTTAAACTCAATTTCCTGCTTTTGATATTGTGTTGAGAACCATTTCAATTCTTTTTTTACCTCCACATAATCTTCCCTGTATTCCAATAAAGGTTTCATTTTTTCATAAGTTTCTATTACCATATCTATTTGCCATGAAGTCATTTTTCTATGAATTGCTTCTTGAAATGCATTTATTAATAGTTGCATAGAATCACTTGTTCTATCCAATACAGATTCTAACACAACTCTCATTGGTTTTAAAACAATGCCTACATAAATAGAAATAATATAAAAAAGAAGTGCTTCTTCCACACATTCAGCATTTTCCAATACTTCTCCCATATTATATATATCTTTATAATGGTCTTCTAAATTTATATTTTCATTCATATTATTATAAATGTTCTTTATCACAATTTGAAAAACTCTGAATATGGTAACTTTTAATTTTTGTATTTCTTGTATTTCCACATAAGCATCATATAAGGGAAAAATAAACTCTCTATAATCATCACTAAAGCACCAGTATGATGAATACTCTGTTTTTTCTACTAATTCCATCATACGTTCTAAACACTTTATATACATAATAGTTTGATGTTTTTTTTCCTCATATCTATCTAAACTTGAATATAACCCAGAATATTGACTAACAGCCCAAGTCCATAAGTTCCATTGTTTCTCTAGTGATTTTCCTTTTTCTTCTATTTTTGCAATAAGATAATAATTACAATGTTTTTGTAATTTCTCCACATAATCCCAACTATAATTCTGACATCTAAAATAACTCTCTATCAAAGCATCATAAACCAAACTTTTTAGATATTTATCATAAGAATAACTTTTTTTCCATAATGTAAAAGCTTTTTTCCCATACTTCAATGCCTTTTCAGGGTATTCATATCTTATTATAATACTCAAATATACAAGTACCTTAATATAATATTCTACCATTTCTGTATCATTCTTACAAATACTAAGCAACTCATAAAGAAATATTTTTACCTTTTTTGGGTCACACCCTAAAGAACCATTTGCGTGCCACTCCATTCCCATACACTCTAAGAGTTGAAAAATATTCTGTACTTTTTCTTGTTTCGCATTTTCCTGTTCTTTAATTTTTACATATCCCAATAAAAAATCAAAAATCTCATCAAATAATTTTTCCTCTGTATTCAACATAGAAAAATATTCTAAACATTTTTTCCAAAATATTTGTTTTGTTTCTTTTTCTTGTTCCATAGAATATAA
This sequence comes from uncultured Lachnospiraceae bacterium, assembly GCA_937891165.1. Classification (GTDB taxonomy): domain Bacteria; phylum Bacillota; class Clostridia; order Lachnospirales; family Lachnospiraceae; genus SIG299. The sequence continues at coordinate 10,358 of CALAEX010000250.1, forward strand.
TTTATAATATCCAACTATGAGCCATTGAATAGAATAAGATTCTTTTTGCTTTTGAAACTCTTGCAAAGCATACTCTATTAATTCGTTTGCATACAATTTTACTTCTATTTTCCTATTTTGTACACTAAGCAATTGAAGTAATTGACAACAAGTACCATATCTATAAGAACATTCCTTTTCTTGTATCATTTTCTGTTTATTAATTTTTAAGCTTTTTTTCAAGTACTTGATTGCTTTTGAAAATTTACATTGCTTTTGATAAATATCTGCTATATATTCTAATATCGTTTCATAATGTACATTTATATCCCCTTCTATCAACACTTGTTCATAGTATTTTAAAGCCTTTTTATAATTTTTCCTTTGATATTCCATATCTGCTACTATTTTAGATGTCACAGCATAAATATCAATTACATTATCTTTACTTTTTTCTTTAACAGAAGCCAAAAGATTTTGATAATGATATGCTTGATTTAATGATTCTCCTATATCAATCCCTGAAATAAAATTATTTTGTAAAGTGATAGCATCTCCATAAAAATTTCTCATTTGTTCAAATAACTTTTCCTTTCTTTTGTTACTTAAAGAAGAATTTAAAATTAAAAGTTCTGCTTCTTGACATAATTCATTGATTCTATCACTTAAACATTGAATATCTTGTTTATTCTTATTCAATCCCCATTCTGTCAAACGCCATTTAAAATCACTTAATTCTTTTCCTATTTCCACTAATACTTCTGCTTGATATACTTTATCTAAGGAATATTCCTTACTATATTGAAGTGCTCGTTCGGTCATTTCCAATAATTTTTTTACTTGATTTTTACGATAATTTTTTCCAAAAACAAAAAAATAATCCGTTGTTCCAATAATATCAATTTTCCATTTACTAATTTGATATAAAAGATTTTTTGCTTCTATCTTCTCACTTTCCATACATATCTTTTCTGCAACTTCTAAATAAATGTCTTCTGTATGTACTACGCCTTGATATAACACACATAATTTAGCATATTCTAAAGAATTTCCTTTTAAACGTTGCATGATAGACTTAAAAAGCTTTCTTTTATTTTCTCTTTCTACATTAGTTTCTACTTCTTCCAAAAAATACTTACCTATAGTTTCTACAAAGTTTACACAGTTTTCTGCGGTAGGCTTCATATGATTATACACCAAATCCAAAATAATCTGATGTAAAGAAATCTTCTCTGTTTCTTCATTATATTCTATCCAACCTGTTTTTATCAAATGTTCTAAACATTCCTCTTTTTGTGTAACATTACAATATTCTAAAAAACTACTGCGTAATATCCGAAGATAACCAAGAAGTGATAGACTCCTCATCAATTCCGACTCATCGTTAGAAAAATTAGAAAGATGAAACAAAATCAACAAATGAGTATTTATATTTTCTACACTCATTTTTTTGTCTTTTCGGTGTTTTACTTCCATTTCTTGCAGACTGGTAATTCCCTCTTTCTCCATCAATTTTTTCAATAACCATGAGGGAGATTCCTGTATATCTCGTAAATATTTTGCAATTAGTTCCACCGTCATGGTATGATTATCTACCAACTGCATAATATAACGAATCGTTTTCCATTCCTCTTGAGAATAATCCCTTTGATTATAAGCAGAAAATAATTCTAATACTTCTTCCTCATCTTCTATCTTATCTATATTCATTTGTGGATAATTATAATCTCTAAAATCATTTCTGCTAGTAATAATAAATTTGCATCTGCATTCTAACAAATACTCTAAATTATCATCCTTATCTACATCAAAATTATCTAAAATAAATAAATCATTGCCTGTAAGGTCTTTTTTCATCACTCGCATTCTAGATTCAAACAAGCTCTCTGTACTGTTTTCTTCCCATGCCTCATTTTGAATTAAAATATCATTACTACAAATAGTTTCCTCTACAGAGTTACTAAAGGAAATAAAGATTATCCTATCATATTCCTCTTGATTTAAGTAAGCATATCTCTTTGCTAACTCTGTCTTTCCAATCCCACCAATACCAGACAAAAACACTACCTTTTTTTCCTCTAATATATTTTGTAATTCTTCTAAATACTCGCTACGACCTACAAAACAATTCGAGTGATAGGAAAAATTTTCTTGCACAAATACTATAGTTGGGTCTGCAAGAGGAAGTAATTGTTCTATCTGTGCTATAAATAACCTCATATCCTTCCATCGTGCCATGGATGATATGCAAATACTTTTGCGAAATAACACTTCTAATCCTTTATATAACTTTGGTTGATATCGCTCATCCTTATAAATCATATTGGAGAAGTTATAAGTAGCATCAAGATTACAGTCATGCAATGTTGGCGTTCTCCCAAAAATTTTATAAAATAATACTGCTCCCAAAGCATAGATATCTGTTGTTACTCCTATCTTATCCAATTTGCCTTGTAACTGTTCTGGTGCTGAAAATCCATCTGAAACAGCAAGACGGAAATTACCATTTGTCAATTCCTCCATCCTTATAACAGAATCAAAATCAAACAACAGAATATGTTGTGCTGTTTCTGGAAATACAAATATATTTTTTGGCTTAATATCTAAATGCAAATATCCATTTTCATGATATTTCTGAATTACTTGTGCTACTGCTTTAATATGTTCTAATACTTCTTGCAAAGAAACATCTTGATATTGTTGATAATCCTGTCCTTCTTCATAAGATAACATAGAATATAATGTTCCATTTGCTTGTACTATTTCACTTACCGTTCCTGTCGAATTTAATAATTCAGAAATTCTCTTTATCTTAGCATTTCTCTCATAAGCCTGAAAAAATTGTTCTTTTGCCCTTTCAAACTTTTCCATCTCATCAGATAAAACAGAAAGACTATTATCGTCTTTTCTTTCTAAAAGAATACCATATGGATAGCATTCCTTAATACGAACATTATGTAATAATCCTCTACTATCCTGATATGTAGCATTATATACAAAACAACTTGCACCACATCCAATAACTTCTTGTATTGTTATACTTTGTTCTTTTCCGAAAAATAATTTCGTTCCTGATACAAGTGCTATTCTCGTATCGTCCATAGTTCCTCCCATCTATTTTTTCTCTTGCTTATTATTCAACTTTAAGATAAAATTTTACAATACTACTATATAGTATTAATATGATTTGTCAAACGGATATTCTCAATCCAACTTATTACTTATTCATAACTCTATATCAAAAACTATTATGAAAGGATGGATATCATATGATTAGAAATTATACTAGAGATATGGAAGAAAAAGTTACACAATATAAGGATATTAATCCAATGGACTTTGAAGAAATTGATGCTTTTTGTAAATTTATTATAGAAGAAGAAATTTCTTGGCCTTTTCACAAAGCACTAACTAGATTATTAGAAATCTCTAATTATTCTGGTGACTTAACAAATGAGGAAGAAAAAACAGACTACTTATTTAAAAAAATGAAAGAATTACCTTGCAACATAAGTAAAAGCACAATTAAAGCTTGGATAAGTGGAACACAACGTCCTAAAGTAGAACCTAGCAGCAGAGAACGTATGTATCAAATTTGTTTTGCTCTCCAACTTTCTTATGAAAATGTGAAATGGTTTTTTCATCATGTATATCTTGACCGCTGTTTTAACTGTCATACAATAAAAGAAGCCGTCTATTCCTACTGTTTTCAGCATAATCTTACCTATGCTACTGCATTACAATTAATTCAAACAGTTTCTGAAGCACCTGAACAAACTACTCCAATAGAGAAAATTCCAAATTACACGAAATTTGTTCAAGAGCAAATTTCCTCTTTTCAATCAGAGGAAGAGTTATTATATTTTCTCATTACAAATAAACATAATTTTCATGCATGGAATCAAACAGCTTTATCTCATATTTATACTCTTATAGAGGAAATTACAGGTTCAAAAGATAATAAACAACCAATAGAGGAGCTAAAAAAGACTCGAAAAGATTTACTTAGGTACAAACTAAGAAAAGACAAATTCCATTCAGAAACCGCTTTTCAACACTTAAATAAAATAGAGGAAGAAAAATATCAAGCCTCTGGTCTACTTCTACGTGAAATTTGTAAAGATGCAAAAGAAAAACCAACTGCTAATGAAACATTTGGAGAAAATATATTAGAAACACTAAAATCAAAAAATACATATTCGATTGACTTTGTTCTACAATATTTACTTGGTACATCTATTGGTATTCAGAAAAAGAAAAATATTCCAAATAGTATTAGAGTTAATTTTCCAAGTAAAAAAACATTTTCTGATATATTAGATACAGAAAAAGCAAAAACATCCGAATCCTATGACGCAATACGAAAAGCTTTAATTTTATTAAAATTTTATACATTTTGGTGCGGAGTAAAACTACAAGACCCCCGCTACAAAGGCTATAGTCCTGAACAATTATCTAATAGCTACCAAGAAGAAACATCTTTTTTACTTTTCCAATGTGGTTATGAAGATTTATATGCTGGAAATCCTTATGATGGTATTTTTCTTGTCTTTTCTAAGAACAAAATATCACCTCTTGATTTTTGTCGTGAATTTATTTCCAACATACTGAGTGAAGATGATAATGAATAAATAAAGAAAATACTGAAAAATAGACTTATTATGAGTTGAAAATCTTGCTTTTATGATATCTGGCAAGGACCATTTAGAAACGGCAATCCCCCACGAGGTTTTTTCGAGCCTAGTACTGCTCCGTTTCGCCACGAGCACAAGCGTGTCCTAGAAGATATCATAAAAACAAGATTTTTATTCATTTTACAACAATCCTTTTTTATATTATTATTCCTGAACTGGCTTTTCTACTTCTACAACAGCAGTTTTTCTCATTGGAATACGGCAATTTTTATTATTACCAAATTCTACAATAATAACATCATCATCTACCATATCAATGACAACACCATAGAATCCACTTGTTGTTAAAACGCTATCACCTAATGCAAGAGAGCTCATTAACTCATCCTGCTTTTTTTGTTGCTTTTTCTGTGGACGAATAATCATAAAATAAATGAGTATACCAAAAAACAGAAAATAGAACACTAAAGTAAAAATCATAGAGCCTGCACTTGCTGGTTGTGCGGTTGTTGTTAAAACAGTTGATAATAAATTCATGTTTTTTCTTTTTCCTTTCTAATATATTTACTTATCGCCTTCTTCAAAGCCTTGCAATTTTGCTTTCTTATATTCTGCAAATCGTTGTTGTTCAATTGCCTCTCTAATTTCTTCCATCATCTTATTATAAAAATAAAGATTATGTGTTACTAATAAGCGAAGCCCTAACATTTCTTTTGCTTTTAACAGATGGCGAATGTATGCTCTGCTGTAATGACGACAGGTTGGACACTGACAAGTTTCGTCTAATGGTCTATCATCCAGCTCATACTTTGCATTTAATAGTGTCATTTTTCCATGATTCGTATACGCATTTCCATGTCTTCCATTTCTAGCTGGATATACACAATCAAAGAAATCTACACCACGTTCTACTGCTTCTAAAATATTAGCAGGTGTACCGACTCCCATAAGGTAAGTTGGCTTTTCTAATGGTAAATATGGTACTGTCTTTTCAATAATCTCATACATTGCCTCATGTGATTCTCCTACGGCAAGACCTCCTAATGCATATCCATCTAAATCTAACTCCGTAATCACTTTTGCATGTTCAATACGAATATCTTCAAATGTACCACCCTGATTGATACCAAATAACATTTGCTTTTTATTGATGGTATCCTCTAAAGAGTTTAAACGATCCATTTCTGCCTTACAACGATGTAACCAACGAGTTGTTCTAGCAACCGAATCTTCCATATACTTTCTAGTAGCAGGATGTGGAGGACATTCATCAAATGCCATAGCAATCGTAGAAGCTAAATTCGATTGAATTTGCATACTCTCCTCTGGACCCATAAAAATACGTCTACCATCTACATGAGATTGAAACGTAACACCTTCTTCTTTTATTTTTCTCAAACCTGCTAAAGAAAATACTTGAAAGCCACCTGAATCTGTCAAAATCGGACGGTCCCAATTCATAAATTTATGAAGTCCACCAAGCTGTTTTACAACTTTATCTCCCGGACGTACATGAAGATGATACGTGTTAGAAAGCTCTACCTGTGTACCGATTTCTTTTAAATCCATACTAGAAACTGCCCCTTTAATAGCAGCAGCCGTTCCAACATTCATAAATACTGGTGTCTGAATTTTACCATGAACCGTCGTTACTTCACCACGCTTTGCATTTCCATCTTTACAAATCAAACGATACATGAACTTGTCCTTTCTATTTTTATCTTTATTTCTATTTTTTATCAAATAACTACTTACGCTCCACTCTATACACTCTCATTTTATATAATGAAGCAAAAGAAAACTTTCTAATACTTTAAAGGAGCTGTAATAGTAATAGCAAGTGCCCCAGCCCCAATATGACAAGAAACACTTAAAGACAATGGTGCTACTACTTCAATAGTAACTTGTGGAAAAGCTTTCTTTACCTCTTCTACCCAAGCATCTACTTCCGCGGTCCTAGCACCGCTATAAGCTACTGCAAAATGCATTTTTTCTATTGGAATAGCAGAAAATTTTTGTTCTAAATCCTTACGAACTGCCTCAAGCATTGCCTTATGACCTTGATTTTTTCCTCTTACTTTAGAAAAAGTGTCCAATTTTCCACCTTGAATTTGAAGTACAGGCTTAATATTTAACACAGTACCAATTGCTGCTACTGCTGGTGTAATTCTTCCACCTTTTTTCAAATACTTTAATGTTTCCACCATAAGATAAATACTAGATTCTGCTTTTTGCTCCTCTAAAATACGTTTAATTTCTTTTGCAGATACGCCTTGCTTTGCCAATTCCATTGCATCCATAACGGACTGATACATTGTCACAGAAATTCTCTGATTATCTACAACAAATACTCTTTCTTCGTAATCCTGTGCTAACATCATAGCCGTTTCACAAGATTTACTTAAGCTACTTGACATTGGAATATACACCAATTCTTCATATTCTTCCAATATATTATCCCACAAATCCATCACTTCCCCCGGAGAAGGTTGAGAAGTAGAAATCTGAGCATCTCCCTCTAACTTTTCATAAAACTGTTCTTGAGTTAAGGAAATATCTTCATAAAATAATTCTTCATTAATAAAAAATGGCATTGGGAGAACAAATACACCAAGCTCTTTTCCCTGTGCTTGAGTGATACCACTATTACTATCTGTTACAATTGCAGTTTTCTTTTTCATAATACTCTCCTTTCAGTCTTTCTTATTAGTATAATACAAACATTTCTTTCATAAGCGTTCTTGAATATTTTCCTATGCTACAAAATCTGTTTCTTTTTTTAGAAACAAAAAAAGCCTTGAATTGTATCAAGGCTTTTAACAGGGGATGAGAGAATCGAACTCCCGCTAAAGGTTTTGGAGACCCTTGTCATACCATTTGACCAATCCCCTTTGCAACACTGCTTTATTATTATATACCATAATGTTATAACTTGTCAAGCATTTTCTAACATTTTTTTAGCAGTTTAGCTATAGAAAAATTACTATCATTTGCTGTAGGAAAGCATTCCTCTTGGTAGATACTGTATAGGACCGTAAAGAGATGGCAGTCCTTGGCGAGGTCTTTTCGAGTCTAGTACTGCTCCGTCTCGTCCCGAGCGAAAGCGTGTCCGAACAGTATCTACCAAGAGGAGGCTACTTTGCATATGTGTGAACAGTACCATAAAAAATAACTAAACTGCTAAAAAGTTTCTTACTCAATTCCTAAAATTGTTACATTTAAATACTGCTTATTATCACTTAAATCTATCAAAGGATAATTCAACTTTTCATTTAATAATCGAATCACTGGACGTAAATTATTATGTTCATTACTAGCAATAATACCTACTTCTCCATTAGACAATTTCACTTGTGTTCCTACTGGATAAATAGCAAATCTACTTACAAATGCTTGCACAACTTCCTTATTAAATATTGTGCCAGCAGCTCCCATAATATACTCTATAGCCTCTGGAATCGAAACTGGTGTTTTAAAACTAGGAGAAGTCAAGGAATCAAAGCTATTTGCCACATGTACAATCTTTGCTAATAAATGAATTTCGTTTCCTTTTTTACCAAATGGATAACCACTGCCATCTTCATTTTCATGATGCATTAAAATTGCATGTCTTGTCTGACTTGAAATCTCTGTAAACAAACTAAGTTTTTCATAACTTACTTTTGGAAGTTGTTTCATTATCTTGTCTTCTGCTGGAGTCAATGGGGCTGGTTTATACAATAAACTTTCTGGCAAGTCAAACTTTGCAATATCATGTAACATCGCAGCAATTGCTAAATTATTCAACTGCTCTTGATTCAACTTCATCGCAAGACCAATAATAACGGAATAAATACAAACGGAAACACAATGTTTTTGTGGAAAATTTTTATTATTTTTTATATCAATTAAGTTTACCTGAAGTGAATCGCTTCCCATTAAATCTTCTACAATCTCTTTTGCTAATGCAATAGAATGTTTTATGTTTTTACTCAGCAAAGCTTTTAGTGCATCTGATTTTAAATTATATCGAATTAAGTCTTCTACTTCTATCCCTTTTGAAATTTCATCATGTACATATAACCCTTGCACATCCATTTTTTGAATTCTATTATATACTGCAGAAGACAATAAATTCCCTTCTTTTAATAAAATATTTCCATTTTCATCAATTAAAGGCTTTGCCATCCGCATTCCAACCTGAATATTTTTCAATGTCATGTATCTCATTCTTACTTCTCCTATGCATTTTTATTTTTTAACCATATATTTCTAAAACTACAACAAAGAAGATAACTCCCTAATATTTCCTATTTCAATTAATCGAATTTTTCTGGAATGTTCTTCTATTCTTGCGGATTTTGCTCTTGGAACAATACAAACCTCATACCCCAATTTTTCTGCTTCTTTAATACGTTGTGAGAGCATACTCACACTACGAACTTCACCAATTAAACCAATCTCTCCAAAAGCAATTGTCTTGCTATCCAACGCTTTATTTTTATAACTAGATAATAGTGCTAATACAATCGCAAGGTCAATGCCAGTCTCTGAAATACGCATACCACCTGCTACATTCACATAAGCATCGCAACCAGCTAGAGAAATCCCAAGCCTTTTCTCCATCACTGCCATTAAAAGATTAACTCTGTTATAATCGACTCCTGCTGCGGTTCTTCGTGGCATATTAAAGTTTGTTTGACAAACTAATGCCTGTACTTCTACTAAAATTGGTCTCGTTCCCTCCATCACTGTTGTAATGACAGAACCCGGTTCTTCTTCTGGGCGCCCTTCCAACATATATTCTGATGGATTTTTGACTTCCTTTAAGCCTGTTCCTGACATTTCAAAGACACCAATTTCATTCGTAGAACCAAAACGATTTTTAACTGCTCGTAAAATTCGATATGCTGCCGAATTATCCCCTTCAAAATAAAGCACGGTATCCACCATATGCTCTAACATTCTTGGACCTGCTACTGTTCCTTCTTTTGTTACATGACCTACAATAAAAATAGAAATTTCTTTTCCTTTCGCAAGACGCATCAAACTAGCGGTAGCTTCTC
>CALAEX010000251.1 GCA_937891165.1 uncultured Lachnospiraceae bacterium
CACCAACGGTAATACTCAAGATATCTTTATATCCATCCACAGTAACACCCATAACCACAGAAGCAGCTCTGCTTAAAATACGCCCATCTTCACGGATTTTATAATGGATACAGTCCATAAATACAAAGGGATAAACAGGGTTTAACGGACGGGACTGCCACTCCTTTATTTCTGGAAGAAGTTTATCCGTTATCTTACTGACCATTTCTGCTGACAATTCCATACCATACAAATCCTGAAGCTGGTCATGAATGTCCCTTGTACTCATACCACGGGCATACAGGGAAATCACTTTTTCTTCTATACCTGACACATTTCTTTGATATTTTGGTATCAATTTAGGTTCAAACTCCGCATTACGGTCTCTTGGTATGTCAATTGGAAACTCGCCATACTGGCTTTTCAGTGTTTTAGTAGAATAACCATTCCGTTTATTATCTGAGGCAATGTCACCCTTTTGATTTTTCTCATATCCTAAAGTCGCATCCATTTCCGCTTCCATAAGTTCCTGAAGAATGTCTTTGAATCCTTCTTTGAGATAGGCATAGACATCTGCCACATTTGTAAAGTTGTTATCAGCAATAATCTGTCGAATCTGCTCCTTTGCAATTGCCATAAAAATACTCCTTTTTGATAAAAATTGTCATATCATAATTCTTACCAAAAAGGAGTCATTTATTTCCAAAGACACAAACTTTTTTACACTACCATTGCAGAAGATTTAGATGAATCCGTAGAAACAATTGCTCCACTTTATTATCAATTAAAAGAATCTATTTTATAATTTTCTTTACTATATATAGCTAATACACATAAGTCCTATCAACAAAGAAAATGATAAATCTAATAAAGAGATTTATCATTTTTCTTTTTTCACTAACATATGATAGATTTTATAAAATAAATATGTTATGATGTCTATACTATCTAAGATAAAATTTACTTTTTTCGTTCTATTTCTTAATTTTCTTATTAAAATCTTACAATAAGAGGGAGGGTATTTATGGCTTCACAAAAACAATCCGTTTCTTTTTCTGGAACAAAAGAACAAGAAGCACAACTAAAAAAGATAATATCTGAAATAAAGTCAGAGCGTGGTTCTCTTATGCCAATTATGCAAAAAGCTCAAGAAATTTATGGCTATCTTCCAATAGAGGTTCAGACGATGATTGCAGATGAGCTACATATTCCATTAGAAAAAGTATATGGTGTATCTACGTTTTATTCTCAATTCTCTTTATTCCCAAAAGGCAAATATAAAATTTCCGTCTGTCTTGGTACAGCTTGTTATGTCAAAGGTTCTGGAGATTTATACAATGCACTGATGGAAAAGCTAGGAATTGCAGGTGGAGAATGTACTCCTGATGGGAAATTTTCTCTAGAAGCTTGCCGTTGTATTGGTGCTTGTGGTCTTGCACCTGTATTAACTATCAATGAAGATGTTTACGGAAGATTAACGGTGGATGATTTAGATGATATTTTAGCTAAATACCAATAATAAAAGAAGGGAGAAATTTTATGAAGTCTCTGGAAGAATTAAATACTCTATATCAAAAAATGCAGAGTCAGCTTTCTATCCGTTCAGAACAAACTCTAAATAATTGTAATACGAATGAAGCAAACTATCGTTCTCATGTATTAGTTTGTGGTGGAACCGGATGTACTTCTTCTGGTTGTAAACAAATTTTACTTACTTTACAAGAAGAATTAAAAAAACATAATTTAACAAACGAATTTGCTGTAATCCAAACGGGTTGTCATGGACTTTGTGCCCTTGGTCCTATTATGATTGTCTATCCGGAAGGCACTTTTTATTCCATGGTTAAACCGGAATATATTCCTGAAATTGTAGCAGAACATTTTGTCAAAGGAACTGTTGTTACAAAATACATTTATAAAGAAACTTTAACAAAGGAAGGCGTTAAACCATTAAAAGAAACGAATTTCTATAAAAAACAACACCGTATTGCCCTTCGCAATTGTGGTGTTATCAATCCTGAAAATATCGAAGAATATATTGGTACTGGCGGTTATAGGGCTCTTGGTAAAGTAGTGACTAGTATGACTCCAGATGATGTCATTAACACCTTATTAACAAGTGGACTTCGTGGTCGAGGTGGTGGTGGTTTCCCTACAGGAAAGAAATGGCAATTAGCTAAAAACCTCGTAAAAGGTGGACAAAAATATGTTGCTTGTAACGCAGACGAAGGTGACCCAGGTGCATTTATGGACCGTTCTATTTTAGAGGGCGACCCACATGTTGTATTAGAAGCTATGGCAATTGCGGGTTATACGATTGGTGCAAATCAAGGTTACATCTATGTACGTGCGGAATACCCAATTGCAGTTGGTCGTTTGGAAACAGCAATTAAGCAGGCCAGAGAATATGGTCTCCTTGGTAAAAATATTTTTGATTCTGACTTTGACTTTGATATTGATTTACGTCTTGGTGCAGGTGCTTTTGTCTGTGGCGAAGAAACTGCCCTAATGACTTCGATTGAAGGTAATCGTGGTGAACCTCGTCCACGTCCTCCATTCCCAGCAGAAAAAGGTCTGTTTGATAAACCTACTGTATTAAATAACGTAGAAACTTATGCCAATATTCCTCAAATTATCTTAAATGGTGCGGAATGGTTTGCTTCTATGGGTACCGAACGTAGTAAAGGAACAAAAGTATTCGCTCTCGGTGGAAAAATTACGAATACTGGTCTTGTAGAAATTCCTATGGGTACAACGCTTCGTGAAGTAGTCGAAGATATTGGTGGCGGTATTCCAAAAGGAAAGAAATTTAAAGCAGCTCAAACAGGTGGTCCATCTGGTGGATGTATTCCTGCGAAGCATTTTGACATTCCAATCGACTACGATAACTTAATTTCGATTGGCTCTATGATGGGCTCTGGTGGTCTGATTGTTATGGACGAAGATAACTGTATGGTAGACATCGCTAAATTCTTCTTAGAGTTTACTGTAGATGAATCTTGTGGAAAATGTACCCCTTGCCGTATTGGTACAAAACGTATGTATGAAATCTTAGAGAAAATTACGAATGGGCAAGGAACATTAGAAGACATTGATAAATTAGAAGAACTCTGTTATTACATAAAAGAAAATGCACTATGTGGGCTTGGGCAAACAGCTCCAAACCCTGTGTTATCCACACTTCGCTACTTTAGAGATGAATATATTGCACATGTAGTGGATAAAACATGTCCTGCTGGTGTTTGTAAATCTTTACTTTCTTATACAATTAATCCTGATAAATGTCGTGGTTGTACCTTGTGTGCAAGAGTCTGTCCAAATGGTGCAATTGTAGGAGCGCTCCGAACACCTCATGCGATTGATTCTTCCAAGTGTGTCAAATGTGGTGCATGTATAGAAAAATGTAAATTTGGTGCGATTTCTAAAAAATAATAGATAGAAAGGGACGGTTCTTATGGAAACTGTTACATTAAAAATAAATGGTATGACCGTAACTGCACCGAAAGGTGCAACCATTTTAGAAGCAGCTAGACTTGCAGGAATTGACATTCCTACCCTTTGCTTCTTAAAAGAAATCAATGAAATTGGTGCTTGCCGTATTTGTGTGGTAGAAGTAAAAGGAGCTAAAAGTTTAGTCGCCTCTTGCGTTTATCCTGTCAATGAAGGCATGGAAGTATTTACAAATACAAAAAAAGTATTAGATTCTCGCAGAAAAACACTACAGCTCCTCCTTTCCAACCACGAACGTAAATGCTTATCTTGCGTACGAAGCGGTCATTGTGAACTTCAAACCCTTTGTTCCGACTTAGGTATTGATTTGGAAGATGCGTATGATGGAGAAAAATTGCACTATGAATTAGATATGTCTGCACCCCATATGATACGTGATAATAATAAATGTATTCTTTGCCGTCGCTGTGTTGCCGTTTGTGAAAAAGTACAAGGCGTTGGTGTCATTGGTGCAAACGAACGTGGTTTTAAAACAGAAATTTCCTCTGCCTTTGGATTAGGTTTAGGAGATACCAGTTGTGTTTCCTGTGGTCAATGTATTGCTGTCTGTCCAACAGGTGCTTTATATGAAAAAGATGCTACCGAAGAAGTACTTTCTGCAATTGCTAACCCAGAAAAATATGTAGTTGTACAAACAGCACCTGCGGTTCGTGCTGCCCTTGGAGAAGAATTTGGTTACCCAATGGGTACTCCTGTGCAAGGCAAGATGGTTGCTGCCCTTCGTCGTATCGGCTTTGATAAAGTATTCGATACAAACTTCGCCGCAGACCTTACGATTATGGAAGAATCCCACGAATTCCTTGAAAGAATACAAAACGGTGGTGTATTGCCACTCATTACTTCGTGTTCTCCAGGTTGGATTAAATACTGTGAACACTATTTCCCAGAAATGACAGAACATTTGTCTTCTTGTAAATCTCCACAGCAAATGTTTGGTGCTATCGTAAAAACTTATTATGCAGAAAAAATGGGAATTAATCCAAAAAATATCGTAAGCGTTAGCATTATGCCATGTACCGCAAAGAAATTCGAAATCGGTCGTGATAACCAAAACGGTGCAGGTGTACCTGATGTGGATATCTCTCTCACGACAAGAGAACTTGCTAGACTCATTCGCAAAGCCTCTTTAAACTTTGAACGACTTCCAGAAGAAGAATTTGATTCTCCACTTGGCTCTGGTAGTGGTGCAGCCGTTATTTTTGGTGCTACGGGCGGTGTTATGGAAGCAGCTCTTCGTACCGCAGTATGGAAATTAACAGGGGAAAAAGACGGAACTCCTATCGAATTTAAAGAAGTTCGAGGAATCGAAGGAATCAAAGAAGCTACGTATCATGTAGCAGATATGGACGTAAAAGTAGCCGTTGCTTCTGGATTAAAAAATGCAAAAGAACTATTAACTCGTGTTAAAAATGGCGAAGCAGACTATCATTTTATTGAAATTATGGGTTGTCCAGGCGGTTGTGTCAATGGAGGAGGTCAACCAAGAGTACCAGCCTCTGTTCGTAACTTCACCGATATTCGTGCAGAAAGAGCAAAAGCACTTTATTCTCTAGATGAAAAAAATGCACTCCGCTTCTCTCATGAAAATACGGATGTGCAAGAACTGTATGCTTCTTATCTTGGCGAATCAGGAAGCCATAAAGCACACGAATTATTGCACACTACCTATGTAAAACGCAAAATTCATGAAATAAAATAGCAATATTACAAAAACGTCTACTCTAGTTGAGATGTAAGTCGGACACGCTCTCGCTCGGGACGAGACGTAGCCGCACTAAGCTCGAAAAGACCTCGCTAAGTGCGAACGTCTCTTTACGGTCCTTCTTAACATCTCAACTAGAGTAAGACGTTTGCCTAACGTACTACTTCATAAAAGTATATTGAATTGTGTGTTTGATGTATAAACATTTTGACAAATTGGAATTTAATGAAATGAATATATACAATCATCTTGTCCCAAACGATAACTACATTCAACTATTTCAGCAGGTTTCATCCGCTCTATATATGTAAGTGTTCTAAATGCCATGCCGTGACCAACAAAGATGACTTTGTCATAGTTTGCATATTTATCAGCAACTCTTCGCATTCTTTTTCTGACTTCATCTAATGTTTCCCATCTCATCTGCTGACCTTCTGGATATTCGCCTCTATATAAGTTAAATTCTCGTGTCAGCATAAATGCTTCTTCTGAAGTAGTATATTGATTGGTTTTATCTGGTTCCCATTCGTGCAAATCAACTTCAACGCATAATTTCAAACCAGTTTCTCTTGAAATTATAGACGCAGTCTGCAACGCCCTTGTATAAGGCGATGAAACAATTAATTCTGCTGACTTTAATCTATCATCAATTGCTGTCATTTCTACTTGCTTTATTCCTTTTTCTGATAATGGTGCAAAGGAACGTCCAAAACCATAAAAACCTTTTTCCAGCATTTCGCTGTAGTCTGCTTCACCATGTCGTACAAGGTATAAAGTTGCCAATAATATCACCTCACTTATTCTACAAATTCAAGTTTTCCTATATTATTATATATTCTCTAATGGAAATACAACTCCAAAAAGGAAATACTTTTTCATAATCTAAACAAAAGCCTCTATGAAACAACTCTCATAGCTTAATGCTGTTCATAACTTTGGCAAAAGCCTTGCACTTTATCTTAGCTTTTAAGGACCGTTTAGAAACGGCAGTCCTTGGCGAGGTTTTCCACGAGCCTAGTACTGCTCCGTTTCGCCACGAGCGAGAGCGTGTCCAAAAAGCTAAGATAAAGTCAAGGCTTTATTCATATATTCACATATATCAAGCGGATATTCGTAATCCGCTTCATAGCTACAATAATAGCTATTCGGTTAAATTATAATTCAATTTTTGGAATTCGTGCAAATCCTGCTTGAAGTTCTTCTTCCGTTGGTGTATAATCCACCATCGTTCCATTATGGAAACGTTCATAAGCAAACATATCGAAATAGCCTGTTCCAGTCAAACCAAACACAATCGTCTTTTCTTCTCCAGTTTCTTTACATTTCATTGCTTCGTCAATTGCTATCTTAATTGCATGACTGCTTTCTGGTGCTGGTAAAATACCTTCTACTCTTGCGAATTGTTCTGCTGCTGCAAATACTTCTGTCTGATGCACGGTAACTGCTTCCATCAATCCATCTGCATATAACTGAGAAAGTGTAGAACTCATACCATGATAACGAAGTCCACCCGCATGAGTACCTGCTGGCATAAAATTGCTACCTAATGTATACATCTTCGCTAATGGACAAACCATACCTGTATCACAATAATCATACGCAAATTTACCTCTTGTCAAGCTTGGACAAGTCGCTGGTTCTACTGCAATAAAGCGATAGTCTTTTTCTCCACGAAGTTTTTCACCCATAAATGGTGCAATTAAACCACCAAGATTAGAACCACCACCTGCACAACCAATAATAATATCTGGAGTCACTCCATATTTATCTAAAGCAATTTTTGTTTCTAAACCAATAATAGACTGATGTAACATTACTTGATTTAACACACTACCTAATACATAACGATATCCTTCAGTTTCTGTTGCTTTTTCCACCGCTTCGGAAATTGCACAACCAAGACTTCCTCCTGTTCCCGGATGGTCTGCTAAAATCTTACGACCTACTTTTGTTTCCATGGATGGAGATGGTGTAACAGATGCTCCATAAGTACGCATTACTTCTCTACGGAATGGCTTTTGTTCATAAGAAACTTTTACCATATATACTTTACAATCTAAATCAAAGTAAGAACATGCCATAGAAAGAGCTGTTCCCCACTGACCTGCGCCTGTTTCTGTTGTCACACCTTTTAATCCTTGCTTCTTTGCATAATAAGCTTGAGCAATGGCTGAATTTAACTTATGACTTCCACTTGTATTATTACCTTCAAATTTATAATAAATCTTTGCTGGAGTCTGTAATTTTTTCTCTAAACAATAAGCACGAACTAATGGTGCTGGACGATACATCTTATAAAAATCCTGAATTTCCTGTGGAATATCAATATATGGATTCACATCATCTAACTCTTGTTTTACTAATTCATCACAAAATACAGCACCTAATTCCTCTGCTGTCATTGGCTTTAATGTTTCTGGATTTAATAATGGTACTGGTTTATTTATCATATCTGCACGAAGATTATACCACTGCTTCGGCATCTCACTTTCTTCTAAATAAATCTTATATGGAATTTCTTTGCTCATAACTATAACTCCTTTCTTTTTTTTCATAAAAAAAATACCCTTATCCCAGCGAAAAACTGCGGGACAAGAGTAACCTCCTGCGGTGCCACCCGTTTTGGTATGTGATATACCCTCTTAAGCATACACCCCAAAAAAAGTGGGCTTAAATGGACTCGAACCATCGACCTCACGCTTATCAGGCGTGCGCTCTAACCAGCTGAGCTATAAGCCCTTTTCGGTTGATATACTGATTTTTTTAACGAAGATTTCTACTCCGGCTTCCCTACCTCTAATTGTTCAGGTTGCCCTCCAAAGCCCATTCTCTTCGATTACTCGTATAGCAGTTCCACCTATCTGCTACTCTCTGCATCGGTGCTACCGAAGATACTTACTCTTTGTCATAGGTTTTCTATGTACTATTACTCCAATAAAGAATAATAACTACGCATTTAAATATACCACAAAATTCCCTTTACGTCAATCATTTTCCAAAAAGAAACGGGCTTTTTTTATAAAAAGCCCCTCTCTTTCTAAAAAGTATATTTTTTCACCTGTTCATTCAATTTTTCTGAATGCAATGTATTTTTCTGTGAAGTAGTTTTCAAATCTTCTAAACTTACTGCTACCTTATTCGTGGAACGAGCCAATTCATTTGCACTTTCCGCAGTGACCGCAACTACAGAAGTAATACTTTGTACTTCTACATTGATATCCGATATATTTTTTGAAATCTGTGTACTTTGGTCTCCTATTTCCGCCATTTGCACAAATATCGTATCTGTCGTTGTCCCATATTCTTCTCCAAGATTTGCAAAGGCATCATAATCTTTCACTACATCTTCGGAAACAAAACGAATCATTTCTTCTGAAGCTGTTGTTAACGCTCCTACTGCAAATAAAACTTCACTATTAATTTCATTAATTTGGGATACGGCTTTATCAATTTCATGACTCAATGTACCTACTTTTGTTGCAACAACCGCAAACCCTGCTCCCATAGTACCAGCTCTAGCTGCTTCAATTTGAGCATTCAAACTAAGCATTTTGGTCTGATTTGCAATCTTTCCAATTTCCTCTGCAATCTGTTTTATCTGCTCAATTTTTTGTGCATCCTTGCTCGTTTTCCTCATTTTTTCTTCTAATACAAGAATAGAATCCAAAGAATTCTTACGATTTTCTTTTGCTATAATGGAAGTTGCCTGAGCGTTTTCATTTGCCTGTTGTACCATCCTGCGAATTTCATTTACATTCTTAGCAAAATCCGCAATATGGTCTGCACTTTCAGATAAATTTTGTGATAACAACTTGCTAGACTCCGAACTCTTTTCCATATTTTCACTAATTTCTTCTATTTCTACATTCATAGATAACATCACTTGAGTATTCTCACTCACTGTTGCATTTAATTCTTCTCCTGTAACTAAAATTTCTTCGGTAGATTGTGCTACGTTCTTAACAAGAGAACGAATTTGTCGAATAAATTCATTCATATTTTCGGCAATCACTTCTAATTCATCACCAGTAGAAATATCAATCTCTTTTGTCAAATCACCAGAACCGCCTGCAAGTTCTTTTACTTTATCATCTAACTTCTTCATACTTCTCTTAAACTTAAAAATAATTAGTCGAAGAATAAATAAACTTCCTACATAAGTACTAACACAGATAATTAAAACTAAATTACGCAATTCTAACATCTGTTGTGCAATCCAATTAGCACTAATATCAACACCAACAGCACCAACTACTGTAGTCCCATCAAATACTGGACTATAAGCAGACACATGAGTTCCCCACTCATCTGTAAATGCTTCTTCATCTGCCATTGTCAACTTATCTGAAAAAGTTAAACCCAAAGCTTCTGTAAATTCACATTCATCTCCAATTGCTGCGGGTTCTTCTAGGTCAGAATCTACTACAAACTCAAACGATTCTTCTCCTACTTGACGTAATGTATAAATATACTCTACATCTGCATTATCTCGGAAAAAAGCTAATTGCTCCATAATAATAGCATATTCTTTTGTTGATTCTTCGCCCATCTCAAGTTCTTTTAAAATATCTCCACTGACATTTGCGGCTGCACATTGTGCTATATTTTTTGCATTATTTTGAATCTGTGTAAATAAACTCGTTTCCGAACGACTATAAATGAAAAAACCTAACAACCCATTTCCTAAAAGCAAGAGTATAGCAAGCCATAAAAATAATTGAGTAAACATACCTATTTTTCGTACTTTCATATAAAATCCCCCTTCATATTTAGGATTGAGCTTTTTAACTACTCAAAATAAAAGGGGCAATCTCAAAATAAGACTAATATAAGCAAAGCTTTTATCTATTTTTCGATTGCCCCTTTTTTACTTCTTATTATCTTTATAATTTTTTAGAACAAAGGAAGAAAAAGATGGCATCGTCAATGTCACTTTTCCATCAACCACCTGATAAAACCTAGCCTCTGGTCTCATATATTCTGGTGTGGTCAACATAGCACTTACCATAAACATAGTACTTACGCCAAGTTCTTCTACAGAAAATGTAATGGTCTTTTCCATATCATTATTATTGATAGCCACAAAGAATTGGTCTTTTTTATCAAAACGACCAAAACTAAGTACACCATGTTCACAATGAAGTACAATAAATGAACCTGTCTTTAATACAGAATACGCCTTATGAATACGAATCAATTCTTTATGCAAGGCAATTAATTCTTTATCTTCATATCCCCATGGATATGGTCTACGATTATCTGGGTCAGTAAAACCACAAAGACCTGCTTCATCTCCATAATACAAAGTTGGCGCTCCCGGCCAAAACATTTGAAATACGACTGCCTCTGCAAACACCGCTTTATTGATACCTTGATACGCATCTTCAGGAGAAAGATATTGAATTCTTCCTACTTTATGATTAGTTCTTGTCAAAAATCTGGAATGGTCATGATTGGATAATTCATTCATCGCACAATATAAAGATGGTATTTGAAATTTTGCCATCGAATGCTTCATACAATATAGAAAATGTTCATGATTATTCCAAAAATTACCAATAAATTCATCACTATGCTTTTCCATACCTGTTAAAAACCAAGTAATTGGCTCCATAAAAGCATCATAATTCATTACGGTATCCCATTCATCCCCTTTTAACCAAGAAGAAGCATTTCCATAATGCTCTGCTAAAATAATAGCATTTGGATTTGCTTTTCTTACTGCTTTACGAAAACGCTTCCAAAAACGGTGATTAAACTCTTCTCCATGACCTAAATCTGCTGCTACATCTAATCGCCATCCATCCACATTAAATGGAGGAGATACCCATCTAGCACCTATATTACAAATATATTCACAAAGTTCTTCAGATTCTTCATAATTCAACTTTGGTAGTGTTTCATACCCCCACCAACCTTCATAAGAATTTCTATCTGCTGCATTTTTAAACTTAAAGAAGTCCCTATATGGACTATTTCCATCTTGATAAGCTCCAGGCTCATATTCTCCACTCGAAGCATAAAATCCTTCTCTATCCATCCACTTATTAAAAGAACCACAATGATTAAATACACCATCCAGAATTACTTTCATTCCTCGACTATGAATTTCTTCCACAAGGTCTGCAAAATAAGCATTACTTGCCTCTAAATTTTCCTTATCGGTTGTCCTTTTAATATAATGTGCAAACTCACTGTCACCAATTTCCCCATCATTTACAATTACTCCATAATGAGGGTCTACATAGTCATAATCCTGACTATCATATTTATGATTGGATGGAGATACAAATAATGGATTAAAGTAAATAACATCTACTCCTAAATCCTGCAAATAGTCTAATTTTTTACGCACTCCTGCTAAATCTCCACCATAAAAACGACCAACATCCAAGTTTGCTACTGGTGTATTCCATTCCTTAATCTGTTCTACAGGTGTACCAATATAGGTATATTCTCCTGTTTGAACGTCATTATGTTTGTCCCCATTACAGAAACGGTCAATATAAATTTGATACATTACCGCCCCTTTTGCCCATTCTGGAACATAAAAATCTGGCGTTAAACGAAAATAAAATTCTTCTGTCGCTTGCCCTGTTACACCACTACGGTCATAATAATAAATATTACCATCTAAGGTAAAAGAAAAATAATACCATTCCTGCCTATTCCCTACAGTAATAGTTCCTTTATAATAATCAAACATATTTCCAGCTTCTGCTAAACGCATCCGAATACAGCCTCGTTCCATATGAAGTATCGGAGCGGCTGGACAACCGGCAGGCACTCGAAAACGTACGGTTACGTTATCCCCTGCTTTTACATCAACCGGATTTCTATATTCTTTTGTTCCATCTGAAAAAAACAAATTCAGGTTCATAAATCCTGTAGTCCTCTCTTGTCCAACTAATTTTTATCCTTCTTACAATAAAACGGCTGGCAATCGCTTGCCAGCCGTTTCGGAGAAGGTATTTTTGTTACTTATGGGGTGTAGCAAAAACTATATAATGTATTGGGGTTTACGGGTATTATTATAATATAGTTTTCAAAATAAGTGTGCACAAATTTTCATAAATTTCTCACTTTTTTTTGTTTATATTCACAAAAACTTTGGAAACTATTCATAAACCCATGGTGATTTTAAACAAAAAGTGATTCGAACTCCTCTTTGGTAATTCTTTCTTTCTCCAGGAGAAGCTCTGCACAAGATTCTAAAATACCTTTGTGTTCTTCCAATAATTGTTTTGCCTTACCATAACAATCGTCAATAATCGCACGAACTTCCTCGTCAATGCTGTTTGCCACTGCATCACTATAACTTCTAGTATGAGCTAAATCTCTACCAATAAATACTTCATCATCATTATGTTCACAATTTACAAGACCAATTCTATCTGAAAATCCGTATTTTGTGACCATATTTCTAGCTGTTTGGGTAGCATGTTTAATATCTTGCGAAGCTCCTGTTGTAATATCATCAAAAATCATTTCTTCTGCAATTCGTCCACCTAAACTAACCATAATATCTTGTAACATTTTTCCTTTTGTCATAAACATTTCATCTCGCTCTGGCAGAGGCATCGTATAACCCGCTGCACTTGCACCTGTTGGAATAATGGATACCGTATATACTGGTCCAACATCCGGTAACACATGAAATAAAATGGCATGACCCGCTTCATGATATGCTGTAATTTTACGTTCCTTTTCCGTTACAACACGGCTCTTCTTTTCCATACCAATACCAACTTTAATTAAGGAACGCTTAATATCTTCTTCTACAATATATCCACGGTCTTCTTTTGCCGCACTCAATGCTGCTTCATTTAGTAAATTCTCCAAGTCTGCTCCTGTAAATCCTGCGGTTGTTTGAGCTACTTGCTTCAAATCCACATCTTCTCCTAATGGCTTGCCTTTTGCATGAACCGCTAAAATTTCTTCTCTGCCCTTTACATCCGGACGATTGACATAAATCTTTCTATCAAAACGACCTGGACGAAGAATCGCAGGGTCTAAAATATCCACACGATTTGTTGCTGCCATTACAATAATGCCCTCATTAACACCAAACCCGTCCATTTCTACTAACATCTGGTTTAATGTCTGTTCTCTTTCGTCATGACCACCACCCATGCCAGTACCACGACGTCTTGCTACAGCATCAATCTCATCAATAAAAACAATACAAGGTGCATTTCTTTTAGCATCTGCAAATAAATCACGCACACGAGAAGCACCAACACCTACAAACATTTCTACGAAATCAGAACCAGAAATAGAAAAGAATGGTACTCCTGCTTCTCCTGCTACTGCTTTTGCTAATAATGTTTTACCAGTTCCCGGAGGACCTACTAAAATAACACCTTTTGGAATCTTTGCTCCTACTTGGGTATATTTCGTTGGATTTTTTAAGAAATCTACAATTTCTTGTAATTCTTCTTTTTCTTCTGCAACACCAGCTACTTCTTTAAATGTTGTTCCTTTACCATCATTATTTAATGTCATCTTTGCACGGCTCTTTCCAAAATTCATCATCTTAGAATTATTTCCACCGCTTGCTTGACCTGCCATCATATTAAACATAAAAAACATGACAATAAAAATTAAAACATACGGAAGTACACTTGTTAAAAACCAATTTGGCTTAGAAATATCTTGTACATTTGGACTAATTCCATATTCCATTGCTTCTTCCCATGCCGTCTCTGTATTGACTACATTAAAACTTCGTATACTTTCATCTTTTAACTTAATACTAATTTTTCCTGTCGGTGCCTCTTCATTTTGATAAATTACTACTTCTGTTATATTACCATTTGCTAAATCTTCACGATAATTTTGATAACTATAATTTCCCATACTACCTTCCATAAAAGTGGAAATCCATAGTACTGCGATTACAGCAATTAACATTAAAATAAAGAAGCCATGTTGTCCTTTAAATGTCTTGCCCAATTTTTTTCCTCCCAAAAATTTATTATTATTCTATTACTCCAATATATGGAAGATTACGATATTTCTGTGCAAAATCAAGCCCATAACCAACTACAAATAAATCTGGAATTTGCATTCCAATATAATCTACATCTACAGATACTACTCTGCGGTCTGGCTTATCTAATAATGTACAAAGTTTTAAACTTTTTGGATTCTTTTCTTTTAATAAAGAAAGAATACAAGAAAGTGTTTTGCCTGAATCGATAATATCTTCTATTACTAAAATATTTCTACCCTCAATCGAATCTGTTAATTCTCTCATAATATCAACAGAACCACAACTTTCCATTTGGTCACGATAACTAGATGCTGTCATAAAATCAATGGTAACTGGTATAGTAAGATACTTTGCTAATTCACAAGTAAAGAAAACACTACCTCTTAAAATACATATCAAATGTAATTCTTCTCCTTCATATTCTTTACTAATTTGTTCCGCCATTTCTTTAATACGATTTTCCAAATCTTCTTGAGAAATAAGTACTTTAATATTATCCTTCATGTCCATTTCCTCCATCTATTGTTGCCACAAGAATACGTTTTGTTTCTTTTGTTACACGATATGCTTCACTATTTCGGACACCAGGAATCCAAATGACTCGATTTCCTTCTGCCAAAATCCAGTAAGCCATACGTTCTTCTTTTGGAATTTTCGCATTAGATAAGACATCTAATGCTCTCTTTTTCCTTCCATCTGTATATAAAACAATGGTATCTTCCTTCTCTGGCGTTTTTAAGACAATACTTTTATCTATTTTATCATAATCAAACCATTTCGTATAGGTGCAATTTGGAATTCTGTCTATTTTTTCTGAAAAATTGTCATCTTTTTTTTCAACTTCATAAAGAAAAAGCGATAACTTATGTCCTCCCTTTGGTAATGCTATTTCAAAAGGAAAAGCTGTAATTTCTTGATAATAATAAGATTCTTCTTCTTTACAACCTATAAAAAGTTCTTCATAATTCCGTTTTGCAATCCTTCCTTGTGGTAAATGAATTTGTTTTCCTGTCTGTTTCTTCATCAATTCCATACATTGTTTTACATAAACGGAGCTAATATCTTTTTTCTGTCCCATTACTTTGCACAAAGCTTGATATACTACCCTCTCTGCAAGTAGAGAATCTGCTTCTAAAAGTTCTGGAATCGAAAGTATCACACCATTCTTCTCTTTTACTGTCTGCTGATAAAGTTTTTTTGTCTGAGATTCTAAATACAGTTCTACATGCTGCAAATACTCCGCTGTCTCTACCATATGTTCTATTACCTTTGGCTGAATATCTTTTGCTGCTGGTATCACTCGCCCACGAATTATATTTCTGGTATATTCTTCCTCAAAATTAGTAGAGTCTATACAATATGTTTGATTTTTTTCATATAAATATTGTTCAATTTCCTCTCTTGTTATACAAAGTAATGGACGAATAATTACCCCATTTTTTGCAGACATTCCAGAAAGACCTTTGAGACGGCTTCCCCGAAACAATTGGAATAATACCGTCTCTGCTTGGTCATTTTTATGATGAGCAACCGCAATTTTATTACAATGATATTCTTTTGCAAGCTTAGAAAAAGTCTCATACCTAGCATTCCTACCTGCTTCTTCTAATGTCCATCCATTGCTCTTTGCTAATTCTTTCACTTCTACAGATACAACAACTAACTCCAATCCATGTCTTTGACAAAGCTCTTTACAAAAAGACTCGTCTTTTTTTGCATCCTCTCCCCGCAAATTGTGATTGATATGGACAGGTACTAAAGTCAATTCCCACTCCATTGCTAGTTCTAACAAAACTAGAAAAAGGCAGGAAGAATCTGCTCCTCCTGAGAGTCCAAGCAAAATTCGGTCTCCCTGATGAAGCAACTCTTTCCGCCTACAAAATGCTTTTATCTTGTCTATCATCTTAGCATCCTTTTCTTATCGTGTTTATCTTATATTCTACCTCTAATTTCTAAAAATAACAAGTAAAATTTACAATAACAAATTATTGCCCTTGTTTTCTTTGTGACACTCCGCATACAAGAACTGTCATATCATCTTTCGGTTCAAAATTTTGAACAAGTAAGGAAGCATTTAAAATTCTTCCTGCTAAAATTTGTGGACTCTGCTTTGTTTCCTCTCCTATTACTTTTTGTAAAAAGTCAATACGTTCTTCTGGAGGAATCATATCTAACACTCCATCACTCATCATAATGATACAATCTCCATCATATAACTTCTTTACTAAAAAGTCATAATCCACTTTTTGTACCATGCCAATTGGAAGTGTCTTTGCTTCTACACATTCCATCCACTTTCCACGACGAATAAACGTAGCCGCCCCACCAATCTTAATAAATTCACAAGTACCACTATATAAATTCACTCTGCTAATATCTAACGTAGCAAACATTTTCTGTTCTGCTCGGAGGGCTAATACCGAATTGATTAAACGAATTGCTGTTTCCTCTTTAAAGCCAGCGGATAGCATTCTCTCTAACAATCTTAAAATTGCTTCACTTTCTTTTGCCGCCTCTTCACCACTTCCCATACCATCCGATAAAATCATTGCCATTTCTCCTTCTTCCTCATAAAAAAAAGAAAAAGAATCTCCTGATACTTCCTGTTCTTGTTTTACCGAATGTGCAACTCCCGTAGTAACACAATAAGCAGGAGCTTCTTGAAACAACAATATTTTTTCTTCTTCGGAAAGATATCGCTTCCATTGTCCATATTCTGTGACAGGAAATCCTAGCTTCTCTCCTAATAATCGCTCCAACATACGAATGGATATTTTTCGTTTTACTCCGTCACAACGAACTTTCATCCGAAGTTCTCGACCTTTTCCTGCACGATGACGAGTTTCTATTTCTTTTACACGAATATGATATTTCTTTAACCATAAAGCAATATCCTTTTTTTGCTCTTCAGAAAGATATCCTTCTGTACAAATTGTCCCTTGTACTTGTTTAAAAAAATGAGCTGTCTCTTCTAATTGCTGAACTAATGCTTCCTTTCCTTCCATCATTTGATTAAAAGTGGCTCGTTTCATTCGTTCCATAAACATAGCAAGATTGAGTTCTTCTGGCACTTTTTCGCCATAAAAACAATTCTGCCTAAAAAATTCAGGTAAATGGTTTAACTCTGCACTTCCTTGCTTTTCCATACTAAAAAGTGCATACCAAAATGCTTCACTCCGCTGTTCACCACCATCCGAAAGACATATTTCTCGTTTCGGACAGGATTTACAAAGCTTTTCCATGACATAACTAGCGATTTGCTCGCTTTCTCTATATTCCATTCCTTCTCGTTTTGTTATGTAAGAAGAAAATACTCTAGCGAGTTCCTGATAAGACTCTGCTGCCCGTTCCACCCATCCTTCTAAATCATAGCTCCAACTTTGTACTTCCATTTCCCTATCCTCCCTTCTTTGGACATTATACAGAACAGGGAGTTGTTTTTTTGTCAAAATCAAGCTACTCTTTATAAAAACTTATTTCCACGTTTCGACGAAGAAATTAATTTCTTTTTCTTGCTACTCCTGGGACTCTGGACGAAAAATAATTTCATCTTCATACACTAAGCCAAGCTTTTCTCTTGCAATCTCCTCAATATAACGTATTGTTTGCATATAAGCAGCTCTGTCTTGTAACATCGTAAAACGGTCTTTCTCCTCCTGCAGTTTCTCTTGTAATTCGCTATATTGTTTTTCTAATGCTCTCTTTTCTCCTTGTAAAGAAACACTATTAAAAGCAATAACAACAAATAATACGAGTACCGCTAATGCTATAATTTTAAGACCGTTTCTTTTTTTCCCTTTTACTTTTGCGTTCCGAACTACAATCTTCACGTTCTAACACCAAACCTTTTCCATTCTTTTTTTGATTATGCCACACTTGTGACATTACCTTTATTTTAAATGGTTTTCCTAACTTTTTCAATAGCCACTTTCTGATACATTCTAAAACTTTCCCAAAAGAATTTACATAAAAATAAATTCCTATCAAAAAACCAACAAAAGCATACCATCGTAAAATACCAAAATTCTTTTTATAAGCTACGAAGAAAAAACCAAAGCCTGCTGTTGCTAAAAATAGAATATCCTCCGCGTCTACAACCTCTTTTCTATGATAAAACAAAGTACGAAAAAATAACAACAGATGATAGCAAAAAGAAAATAAAACACCATACAATATCATGGCAAATGCATACGCTAACTCTGCCTGCATACGAACCCTCCTACCGGAATAATCGCTTCATCATGGATTCTTTCTCTCCTACTTTGCCTTTATCTACATACACAAAGCTGTCCATTTGACCTTCTAAATCTACTTCCCCTTTTTCCACAGTAAGACGCTTTACAAACAAATCATTTCCACGAATCATCAATACACCCATCGTTGTATTTAAAACAACTTCTTTCGCATCAAAAGAAACTACTTCTTTTATTCCAGTAAGCTCAGCAAACTTTCGCCCTTGTATCAACACTTTATGCGGACCAGCATGAATAGAAGCCTTTTCTTCCATCGTTATCCCCCTACCAACAAAAAAATCACTCCGTTATCCACAGTTAAAGATATGAAACCCACTAGTATTCTATTCCTGCTTTATTCTAATTATTAAGTCTTATTGTCAATATCTTAGGCAAAAGCCTTACTCTATTTGGTATCTTTAAAGGACCGTTTAGAAACGGCAGTCCTTGGCGAGGTTTTTTCGAGCCTAGTACTGCTCCGTTTCGCTACGAGCGAAAGCGTGTCCTAAAAGATACCAAATAGAGTAGGCTTTCCAAAACATTCTATAAATACTTAAACAGCTCTTTTGCCGCATCCTTCTTTGTTGTATCTTGAATATCTAATACTTCTACACGAACCGACTTTGTACCAAATCCAATTTCAATCACATCCCCTACTTTTACTTCCGTAGATGCTTTTGCCACTTTATCATTAATCATTACTCTACCTGCATCACAAGCTTCATTTGCTACAGTTCTTCTCTTAATTAAACGAGAAACTTTTAAATATTTATCTAATCTCATTCTTTTTCCCTCTTTTTTCTATTATTTATTGTTTTCGTAATCCGCTTCGCTACTTACTCATAACCAAATAGCTACTATAGTAGCTATCCGGTTAAATAGGAAAAAGGCTGTCAGATTCCTGACAGCCTATGTTAGCATTTTGTTACCTTAAAAATACTATCTTTGTTTACCATTATAAAAACTGGTTCTTAAGCGTTTACAACGTCCTTTAATGCTTTTCCTGCTTTGAACTTAGGAGCTCTAGAAGCTGCAATCTCAATCTTTTCCTTTGTCTGTGGGTTGATACCTTCTCTTGCTGGTCTTTCAGATACTTCAAATGTACCAAAACCAACTAACTGAACTTTTTCACCCTTCTTTAATTCTTCTGTAACTACTTCAACAAATGCCTTTAATGCTTTTTCGGAATCCTTTTTAGATAATCCTGCGTTTTCTGCAATAGCAGCGACTAATTCTGTCTTATTCATTGTAAAAAATCCTCCTCTACGGTATGTGATACAAGCGTCAATGAGACGTTTTAAAGCTCTCCCAAAGAGCATCTAATTCGTCTGCTGACATCTTATTTAACTTCTTTCCCTGTTGTTGGGCAAGTAACTCAATGCCTGTACATCTATTTATAAACTTATTAGTAGCATTTGTCAAGGAATTTTCTGCATTCAAATCTAAAAATCTGGATAAATTTATCATGGAAAATAAAAGGTCGCCAAATTCCTCATCTAATCGACATTTTTCCTTATTTTTACAATCTCTATTTTTATCAATCACTTCTTCTAATTCTGCCAATTCTTCTTTTACTTTTCCAAATACTTGTGCTAAGGATTCAAACTCAAAACCAGACTTTGCTGCTTTTTTTTGTACTTTAGCAGCCCGAATATTCGCTGGATATGCCTTTGCTACTCTATTTAATGTATCTGCTAGAGTTTCTTCTGATTTTTCTTTCTTTTTAATTTCTTCCCACTGCTCTAATACTTTATCTGAAGTATCTGCTCCTTTTTCTGTTCCAAACACATGAGGATGTCTCCGAACCATCTTTTCACAAATCTCATTTACTACATCTTCCATTGTAAAATGACCTTCTTCCGAAGCAATCTGAGAATGCAACACTACTTGTAATAAGACATCTCCTAATTCTTCTCTTAAATTTTTATAATCTCCTGTTGCCTCATATGTTTCAATTCCATCCACTACCTCATAAGCTTCTTCTAGCATACACTGTTTTAATGAAGTATGTGTTTGCTCTCTGTCCCATGGACAACCTGTTTCACTGCGTAGTGTCTTAATTACTTCTAAAAAGTCTTCATAAGTATACATTGTATTCATTCCTTCCGTAATCACTAATTTTTAGTTCTCCATCTGACGACCAAGGAAAGAGGCTGCCGTTGTTGCTACTTTTAATTCCATCTCTCCAAGAGCTTGTTTACCTTCTCTTGCTAATAACAATACTGCACCAATCACATCTCCTTCACATATAATCGGTACAATCACTTGTCCTGTATATTCTTCTTCATCATAGCTAATGGAAATAAAATTTTTTTCTCCCTTTGTAGCAACTAACGATTCTCTTTCTGTCATTAAATCTTCTAATTCTTTACTAACTGCTTTTGCTAAAAGGTCTTTCTTTCCGTTTCCTGCTACCGCAATAAATTGGTCTCTATCTGCAATGACTGCTACTAATCCTGTTGTTTGTGCCATTGCCTCTGCATATTGCTTTGCAAAAATACTCAACTCTCCAATTGGAGAATACTTCTTCAAAATAATTTCACCCTCTCGGTCTGTAAAAATTTCTAAAGGGTCTCCTTCACGAATGCGAAGGGTTCTTCTGATTTCTTTCGGTACAACTACACGTCCTAAATCGTCTATGCGTCTTACAATTCCTGTTGCTTTCATATAAAATCCTCCATATACATTCTGTTTTCATATATTTTGTCATGGAGTTATTATTTGTAAATCATGAAAGATTATACCATACTTTTTATTTCAAACATTAATATTTTTATTGACCATTCCTATTTATAATTATAAAATATCACTAGCAATAAATCAACTTTACAGTTTATAAAAAATTTGGAGGAAATTATGTGTATTGATTTAAAAAATATCAAACAGCACTTTGATATGGATTTAACTCACTGGAAACCAATTCCGTTTTGGTCATGGAATGATAAACTAGAACCTAATGAATTACGCAAACAAATCGCTTGGATGAAACAAAATGAACTCGGTGGTTTTTTCATGCATGCCAGAGGAGGACTAAAAACAGACTATCTTTCCGAAGAATGGATGAATTGTATTTCTACTTGTGCAGACTATGCAAAAGAACTTGGTATGGATGCTTGGGCTTATGACGAAAATGGTTGGCCTAGTGGTTTTGTAGGAGGCAAACTTTTAGAAGATGAATCCAATTGTGATAAGTATATTTTACATACCATTGGAGAATTTGATGCCACTGCAACGGTATCTTACTTAATAAAGGAAGATACGATACAACAAGTAACCTCTGCTACAGAGCAAGGAGAATATTTAAATTTATATATTCATACTTCTGTTTCTACTGCGGATATTTTAAATCCTAAAGTCGTAAATAAATTTATTAAACTTACCCATGAAGCATATAAAGATTCCATTGGTGAAGAGTTCTCTACAAAAATTCGTGGTTTTTTTACAGATGAACCTCAGTACTATCGAGCTCATACACCTTTTACTACAATGTTAGTTGAGTATTTTTCTAAACAATATAATGTAGATATTTTTAATGAATTAGGACTTTTATTTGTAGAAAAAAAAGGATATCGTCGTTTCCGCTATCGCTACTTTAAGGCAATGCAACATCTTATGCTAGAAGCGTTTGCAAAAAACATTTATGATTGGTGTAATGAAAATGGAGTTTCTTTTACTGGTCACTATATCCAAGAAGATTCTCTTGATGGACAAATGCTTTGTTGTGCAGGAATTATGCCATTTTATAAATATATGACAATGCCAGGTATTGATTGGCTTGGTCCTGGAGCAGATAACGCAATCCCTATTAGACAACTTGCGAGTGTTGCTGCACAATATGAAAAAAAGCAAACGATTACAGAAACCTTCGGCTGTTGCGGTTGGGACATTACTCCAAAGGATGTAAAACGTATTGGCGATTTCCAGTTTGTCAATGGCATCACAACACTTTGTCACCACTTAATTCCTTATGCAGAATATGGTCAACGAAAAAAAGATTATCCTGCTCATTATTCCTCTGTAAATCCTTGGGTAGAACATGAATTTGTAGACTTTAACCGCTATTTTACTCGTCTTGGATATTTGCTTTCCGAAAGCAAAGAAACGATTCGTGTTGCTGTATTACATCCAATTCGCAGTGCTTATTTTGACTATAAAAGAGAACAAGAAGGTTCTATTGAATCTCTTGATAAAAATTTCCGTACCGATTGCAGAATGCTTTCTAAGGCAGGTATTTCCTATCATTTCCTAGACGAAACACTGCTTGCAGAAGATGGTTTTGTAAAAGATGGAATCATAGGCTGTGGAAACTGTACCTATGACTATCTTATTTTACCTCATATATTAACCATGGACGCTTCTACAGAACAGTTACTCTCTAAATATGTAAAAACAGGAGGAAACTTGTTAGTATTAGGAAACCGCCCTACCTTCTGTGAAGGTGAACCATTTGATTACTCCTATCTTGTTTCCAACTGTAACCTAGAAGATTTGATAGAAGCACAACCATTTCACATTCAAAATAATACAACAGAATTATATTATACCTACCGTGCCTTCCAAGATACTACATTTTTGTTTGTTCAAAATGCTTCGACTACAGAAACTTATACACAAACTTTCGATTTTGGAACAGACATACGCTCTTTGAAACAATTAGATTTAATAACATTAGAAGAAACAACTGTACCACTTACGATATCACTAGAACCTGGAACATCTGTATTATTATTCCCTGATACAACACCTGCCACTCCAAAAGAAAAACTTCCAGAATATTGCTTCCATTTAAAAGATGCCGAAGTTTCTTGCATTGCTAATCAATTAACGATTGATACCGTGCGTTATTCCACCGACGGAACAACCTATTCTAAACCATATCCATGTGCAGGACTATTTGCTAAATTATTAGAGGAGCATTATGAAGGTGACTTATACTTAAAATATGAATTTGATATTCATACTGTTCCATCACATATCACTTTGGCAGCAGAAGATTGTAATACAAATGAACTTTGGCTCAATGGAAAACCATTTTCCTTTGATGGTTGTTCAGAAAAAGAAAAGCATTTATTAAAAGCAGATATTTCCCAGTTAGTACATACTGGTATCAATGACTATACGGTGAAACTTTATTGGTATCAAAGTGAAATAGTATATTATGCTTTATTTGGAGAAAATGTAACTGAAAGTCTAAAAAATTGCCTTGCTTATGATACCGAATTAGAAGCTATCTATCTCTCTGGTAATTTTGGCGTTTATCCAAAAGAACCATACACCAATAGCCAGAAAGAAGGACTTGTCTTTGGAAACGATTTTTATATAGATTGTCTTCCTAAAACAGTAACAGAACCTGTCACCGAAGGTTTTCCTTTCTTTGCAGGAACACTTCACTTAAAACAAACGATTACACTAGATAATCCTAATGTAAAACTACGTCTTCACGGTACATGGCAAATTGCTTATGTTCGTATCAATGGTAAGGAAGCAGGAAAACTTATCTACGAAAATACATTAGATATTAGTAACTATGCAATTACTGGAGAAAATACTATCGAATTAACTCTCATCATTAGTAATCGAAATTTACTCGGTCCACATCATCTGATGGGCTCTGGTGATGCTTGGGCTGTAGGTCCTTGGAACTTTGAATTTACTGGCTCATGGAAAGATGGCGAAAGTAATTGCTATGCGAAACACTATTGCTTTTTAAAACTTGGATGTGATTAGGGAAAGGGGCTGAAAAATAGCTCCTTTCTCTTTAACGTAGACCACCATTCTACGCTCCGTAGAGTCCATTCTACTCCTTATGGATTCTAAAAAAGCCACTTTTTTGATATATTTCATATATCAGAAAAACTCGACCAAAGGAGAAAACACATGACGAATAAAAATACGGTTGCCTTAATTGGATTTTTACTTTGCTTTATGGCAATTATTTTTGGAATTGCTACAAATGGTGGACTTGGTACCATCTTAAACTTTATTCATATTCCTTCTCTTATTGTCACTCTTGGTGGTTCTGTCTTTGCTGTTATGATTACCGCAGATTCGTTAGATGACTACTTAGATGGATTTAAAAGTTTTCTTTTTGCCTTTCAAAAGCCTTCTACCTTGCCTGAAGAAATGTCTAACAAAATTTTATCCTTATCTGATGTTTCTAGAAAAGAAGGATTACTAAGTCTAGAAGAACATATTCATGAAATTGGAGAAACTTTTTTAACAAAAGGATTAAATTTAATTATAGATGGTACAGAACCCGATTTAGTAAAAGATATTTTAGAAAATGAACTATCCCATAAAGAAAGGAGGGACAAAAAAAGAGTCCGTTTTTGGCAGGATTTAGGAGCTTGTGCACCCGCTTGGGGCATGGTTGGAACGCTGCTTGGCTTAATCAATATGATGCGTTCTATGGGTACAGATGCTAGTGCCATTGGAGCCGGTATGTCTTTAGCCTTGATTACAACACTATATGGGTCTATCATTGCTAATTGGATTTGTATTCCCATTACTAGAAAATTGGAAAAAAACAGCGAACAAGAAAGCCTTGTCATGGAGGTTATTATTGAAGGAGTACTTTCCATTCAAGCAGGAGAGAATCCAAGAATTATTAAAGAAAAATTACAATCCATATTAGAGGAAAAAGACACAGAGTAAAACGGAGGATATTTTATGGACCAAATAAAAATCGGAAAATTTATTGCAGAAATGCGAAAAGAACAAAACATGACACAAAAACAATTAGCGGAGACTTTAAATATCAGCGATAAAACCATTTCCAAATGGGAATGCGGAAAAGGAATGCCTGATAATTCTATTCTTTTGGAACTTTGTGAAGCTCTGCATATCAATGTGAATGAACTGCTCTCTGGTGAAAAAGTATCTTCAGACAATTATCATAGAAAGGCGGAGGAGAATATGTTACAGTTAATTGACAAATCAAAAAAAGAACAAAATAATCACAAATGGAATATTTTAGGATTACTTTTAGAATTTTTTATTGTATGCTTACTTGTTTTTGTATCTTCTGGTGGACTTAGCGGAGTCGTTTCGTTTATTGATAGTATTTCCTTATTAGTCATCTTGGCAATTACCCTACTTGTACTAACACTATCTGGTTCTACCAAATATTTTTTCTATTCCTTTGTATTATATTTTTCTAACAATCCAACTGCTTCAAAAGAAAAAGTACAACACTGCTTACTTGCTGTAAAATTAGTCCTAATTACCATATTACTTTCTGGTGCTTTCTCTACAATGATTGGAATCATTGCCACATTAACTGCTCAAGTACCTACTGAAGTTTTAGGGGTAAATGTGGCAGTAGCAAGTCTTTCTATTTTATATAGCTTAATTATTGATATCTTTTTGCTTCCTGTATGGAAGAAATTACACACTATGTTGATAAATGTATAAAATAGAGTAGAGAAATAACAGCATATGTTATTTCCCTCTCATTGAACCGTACG
>CALAEX010000252.1 GCA_937891165.1 uncultured Lachnospiraceae bacterium
ATAATAAATCAATAATTTCTTTATCACTCATTGCATCGCCTTGTTCTCTTGTAATTGTACCCTTATTAATTGCTTTTTCTTTAATCTTCTGTGCATTGATACCTTTACCATCATCCTTTACTTCGATAATAACATTATTTCCTTCTTGGAATGCATTTAAGATAATAGAACCTTTTTCTGGTTTATTCATTGCTGCACGTTCCTCATTTGTTTCCAAACCATGGTCAGCAGCATTTCTAAGTAAATGCAATAATGGGTCACCAATTTCATCAATCACAGTACGGTCTAATTCCGTATCTTCACCAATAATGGTAAGTTCCATCTTCTTATTTAATTTTTTACTTAAGTCACGAATCATTCTTGGAAAACGATTTACTACGCTCTCTAATGGTACCATTCGGACTTTCATAACAGAAGTATGTAAGTTTGTTGTAATTCGTTCCAAATATTCAATCTGTTCGCCAAATCCACTACTACTTTGTCTTGTCATATCATCCGCATTATTACTAGCAGAAACAAGACCATTTTTAGCAATAATTAACTCACTTACTAAATTCATCAAATCATCTAATTTTTCAATATCTACACGAACGGAACGATTTACTACTGGTTTTCCAGATTGCTGTGCTGACTGTTTCTTCTGCTCTTTTTCCTTGACAGCAGTTTGTGCTGGCAAAGCAGCTGTTTCTGTTGCTAATATTTCTTCTTTCTTCTTTTCTTCTACTACTTCTACTACTTCTACTACTTCTACTACTTCTTTTACTTCTTTTACTTCTGGTACAACAAATTCTTCTTTTTGAATCTCAGAAATATAAGCCTTATCTACTTCTGAAACATCCATAATTGCTTTTTTTACTTCCTCTATACTATCCTTTGTTAAAAGAATAAGAGAAAAATCATATTCAAATTTTTCATCTTCAATATCCTGCACTTCTGGTTCTGATTTAATAATCGTACCCATTCCTTCTAATGTCTTAAATACAAGAAATGCTCTAGCTGCCTTTAATAAACAGCTTTCCTGAATATATACCGTAGCACCATACACATGCTGTCCTGAAGAAATGGCTTCTTCCATTGCATGAGCTTCATAATCTGCAAACTTAAAACTTCTAAATTTTTCTTTTGTTGCATCATTCTGTGTTGTTTCCTGTTTTACTTCTGTCTTTGCTACCTTTGGTACGGTTGATAAATCTCCTGTTCCTTGCTTCATAAAAGTGTCTAACTTAGAAATAATTTCTGCATTTTCTTCTGTTCCTTCGTCACCAGAACTACAAATATTTTGAAGATAACTTTCCAAAGCATCTAAGCCGTCAAATAATGTATTGACAATATCTGCGGTAACAGACATTTTACCATTTCTAATTTCTGAAAAAACATTTTCCATATTATGAGTTAAACTCTGCATTCTTTTATAACCCATAGTTCCTGACATACCCTTTAATGTATGAGCTGCACGGAAAATTTCATTAATAGTCTCTGCATTTTCTGGCTCTTTTTCCAAAATCAAAAGCTGTTCATTTAAACTTTGTAAATGTTCTTTCGTTTCATCAATAAAAATCTCAAGATACTGACTTACATCCATACTATCGTACCCCCACATTTTTTATAATTTCATCTGCAATTGCTCCAAGAGGTTTTACAACATCCGTCAAGCCTGCCTCATATACTACCTTTGGCATTCCATATACAGTAGAAGTTGCTTCATCTTGAGCAATTACATAAATATTATTCTTATCATTCAGATGACGAACTCCCATTGTACCATCGCCACCCATACCAGTTAATACTACGCAAGTAATATCATCAAAATCTAATTTTGAAATAGACTCCATTGTGATATCTGCACAAGGTTTCAGACCATTTCTAGCAGGTTCTTCTGTATTGATGTCAATCACATACTCCCCACATTTTTTTAATAATCTCATTTGACTACCGCCTCGAGCAAGATATACTGTGCCTTTTTCTAATTTTTCTCCACCAACTGCTTCTACTACTTTTACTTCACTTAATTCATTCAAACGAGAAGCCAATGATTTTGTAAAACCTTCTGACATATGTTGTACAATTAAAACAGGTGCATTTATATTCTTTGGTATTTTCGTAACTACTTGCTGTAATGCCTTTGGACCACCTGTAGAAGACGCAATCATAATAAGT
This sequence comes from uncultured Lachnospiraceae bacterium, assembly GCA_937891165.1. Classification (GTDB taxonomy): domain Bacteria; phylum Bacillota; class Clostridia; order Lachnospirales; family Lachnospiraceae; genus SIG299. The sequence goes on from CALAEX010000252.1 coordinate 2,158, forward strand.
TTCTTTGCCGAAGCAGAAACTGTCTTATGCGGTCTTCTTGGAGGAAATCCCTCTGCAAGAATTGCTCTTGGATTCATTGGAGAAACAAAAGATTCCGAACTTCCCATGGTTGTACCAAAACTTTTTCTTCCAATCTCTGGTTTCTTTACTTCTGTTTTAGCTGTTGTTGTAGTAGTTCTTTTTATTAAATCAGAAGCTTTATCTACTTTTAGTCCCGTTGCATAGCAAAGACATTCTAATACCTTTCCTTTGAACTTTTCGCTCATTGCATCTACAAAACTTTCTGGTTTTGTTACATAATCAAAAGCTCCAAGTTCTAATGCACGAATTGTTTCTGCCGCACCATCTTTTGCAAGAGTACTTACAATGATTACTTTTAATTTGATTCTCTGCTTTTCTAATGTTTCTAAGAATTCAATTCCATTCATCTTTGGCATATTAATATCCAAAATAACAGCATCATAATTTTTGCTATCTCTTGTTACCAAATCAAAGGCCTGTAACCCATTGGTTGCGGTATCTAACACCTGAAATCTATCATCTGATTTAATTATATCAGATTCCACACGTCGCATAAGTGCAGAGTCATCAACGATTAAAATATTTTTTTTGTCCATTGTCAGTTCCTCCTACTATTTATATTCCTTACATTCGTTTTTGCTTTTTCTTTTTTAACTCCTCTTTAAAAATATAGGAAACAATTTCTTCTTGCTCTGTTCCACTTATTCCATCAAAACTAATTCGATTATCAAACATTGGCGGCTCTTGCCCTAAAATTTCATTAGAAGAAACAACTGTTCCAATTAAAAGAGGTATTTTTTCTTCTAATTCTTCTGGAAATTCTGGCAATAATAACAAACTATCTCCCGGATTTTGCTGAACAAAAGAAGTAAATTTCATTCCTCCACCACTAATATCTAATACAACTGCTTTGATATATTTTAAATTTTGCTGTTCTAACTGTTGTTTCAAAAGCGGAATATTTTCCACAATATTTTTCATTTCCATACATTGCCTCTTTTGTGCTTCTGTCAAAACAGCAAATTTCATTTTTAAGACAACATCCATTCTAAAAAACTGTCTTCTCTGCTTCTTTTCAAATTCTGACATCAATTTTAAAACAACGACAATCATACCATTCGGAAGCTTACCTCTTTTTATAACACCAGCTCTACATTTATATACTCCCTTTTGAGTTAAAAATGAAATTTCAAACATATCCCTTGGTTGAACCATCAGCGTTCTTTTCTTATAAACGGGTGCTGTAAGAACGACGTAATCTTCTTCCGTCCATTGTACAAAATCACTAATATACACTTCTTTTTCTACACTAGAAACACCACTACGAATAGACCTTAATTCAACTTTAACTCCGCCTTGAATTGCATCTGGTCTACGAAACTTCATAATTTTACCCCCTCCCCTGAAATATCAAACCTATCTTTTTAACCTTTTATTTTGAATCAAATTAGAAAATAATTTAGAAATTCCTCGTTTTCCAGCTTTTTCTCTATCATCCATCTCTAATAATTTCTTTGCAATTTGACGAATTGCTTTTGCTGCTGCTGCATCAGGATTAATAACAGAAAGTGGCTTTTGTCTCATAACCGCATTTGGAATTTGTCCATCCATTGGGACTGCTCCTATATACACAAGAGGAACTTTTAAAAATTTATCTGCAACTACACTCATTTTTTCAAAAATACTTTGACCTTCTGCTTCATTTTTTGCCTTATTTGAAATAATCTTAATGGTCGTATTTTCTTTAGAATATTCTTCTTTTCGATTTAATGCCTTTAAAAGAGCATATGCATCAATAATAGAAGTTGGCTCTGGGGTTACAACTAATAAAACCTCTGAACTTGCTACTACAAATTCTAATACACTATCTGAAATTCCTGCACCTGTATCTATAATAATAACATCAGCAAACTCATCTAACTCTGTTAACTTCCCAGTCAAAGTTAAAACCTGTTCTCTACTCATTACAGCTAGTTCTTGTATACCAGAACCTCCTGAAATAAAACTAATTCCATCTTCTGATGGAGTAATAATTTCTTTTAATTCTTTTCCACGAAATATCATATCCGCTAAATTATATTGCGGACGAATTCCTAACATAACCTCAATATTTGCTAAACCAAAGTCAGCATCAAAGACAACAACCTTCTTCCCAAGCTTTGCTAATTGTATTGCAAGATTAAGAGAAATACTTGTTTTTCCTACGCCACCTTTTCCACTAGTTACAGTAATTACTCTTGCTTCAGGCTTTTTGTCCTCCTGTTGCATCATTTTTCTAAGCTTTTCTGCTTGGTCCATTACTGTCCTCCTCCTAACAACTGTTTCGCAATCGCCTGCGGATTAATAATTAAAATATCCTCTGGCACATTTTGTCCAAATGTAGTATAGGAAAGCGGTGCACCTGTTAACATTTTTATATTGAAAATATTTCCAATTGCTCCGGTTTCATCTAATTTTGTAAAAATAAGGCTATAATCCGTAATCTCAGAATACGTTTCTGTAATTCTTACCATATCTTTATATTTTGCTGTTGCACTCAACACTAAATATACTTCTCTTCTATCCTCTGGAACAGACTTAATTAATCTTTCAATATCATCTCTTTGTTCTCGATTTTTATGTGATCGTCCCGCAGTATCAATCATTACAATATCATAATTTTTAAACTCTTCAATTGCCTCTGCCATTTCTACTTCCGAATAAATAACACGAAGGGGCATATTTAAAATATTTGCATAAGACCGTAGTTGGTCTACAGCCGCAATACGGTAAGTATCCGCTGTAAATAAGGCAACATTTGCTTTTTTATTTATTTTCATGGCAGAAGCAAGTTTTGCAATTGTCGTTGTTTTTCCAACTCCAGTTGGCCCAATAAAAAAAATGTACTTTGTTTGACCATCTTGTATATCCATTCCCTTTGTCTGTCCAAGCTTTAATACAATTTTTTGATAAATAGTAGATAAAATATTATCCACGGTGGCATCTGGTTTTAAAGATTGTTCAATTTCTGAAATTACTTTATTCGCATACACTTCTTCCACTTCATTTGCAAGTAACTGATTATAAATCATTTGTAAACAAACTAACGCTGCACTTTGTTCTTCCTGAACGGGTTCTTCCTTTTCTTTCTCTGGAACAAACGGTTTCTCTTGCAACTGTTTTTCTAACATACTTTGCAAACTATCTAACTTTTGTTCAATTGCATACGAATGTCCTTCTTCTGGTTGTGTTCGAAAACTATAATTTGTTTTCTTAATTTCTTCTGCTAATTGTTGAAAATTTTTTCTCTCATATTGTTTATCTTCATCAATTGCAGCTGTAATTTCTACTAATGGCTTTTTAAATAGGCGATAAATACCTTTTGGTTTAATAGATTTAATATGGGTAATAATTACATCGCTCCCAAGTTCTTCTTTCGCCATCTGCAAAGCTTCCTGCTCAGAAGCTCCTTGAAATTTCTTAATGAGCATATTATGCTGTCACCATCCCTACTGATTGTAATTCTACATTAGATTCTATTTCATTATAAGATATTACAATTAAATCTTTAAAATAGTCCTTTGTCATACGTTTAAAATACATTCTCACAATTGGAGAAGTAATAATAATTGGATTATTACCCAAGTTTTCAAGCTTTTGAATTTCCTCTTTTACAGAACGCATAATGAACTGATTCTTTTCTGGGTCCATCGCAATATAAGAACCTTGTTCTGTCTGTTTCACAGAAGCCATAATTTCCTGTTCAATCTTAGGGTCTAATGTCACTACACTTGTTGTCGTATTCATCGGAAAATACTTATTAGAAATAAAACGCTTAATACTTGGACTTTGTCTTACATATTCTGTTAAAACATCTGTATCTCTTGTGGTTGGAGAATAATCTGCCAATGTTTCAAAAATAGTAACAAGGTCACGAATGGAAATACCCTCCCTAAGCATATTTTGTAACACTTTCTGTACCTCACCAATTCCAAGCAATTTTGGAATTAATTCGGTAACAAGTGTTCCATTCTTTTCCTGAATATTGTTGACCAGGTTTTGTACATCTTGTCTCGTCAGCAACTCATCCAAATGTTCTTTAATTACTTCTGTAATATGTGTTGCAATAATGGATGGCGGGTCTACTACAGTATAACCAAACGATTCCGCTCGCTCCCTCTGACCTTCTGTAATCCAAAGAGCTGGTAAATGAAAGGATGGTTCAAATGTAGGAATACCTGTGATTTCCTCTTCTACATATCCTGGATTCATTGCCATATAATGGTCAAATAAAATTTCTCCTTCACTTACTTGAATACCTTTAATTTTTATAATATATTGATTTGGATTCAACTGAATGTTATCTCTCATACGAATCGTTGGTACAACACAACCATATTCTAATGCAATCTGTCTTCGGATTAATACGACTCGGTCTAATAAGTCACCACCTTGGTTAACATCTGCCAACGGAATAATACCATAACCAAATTCCAATTCAATAGCATCCACTTGCAATAAAGAAACAACATTTTCTGGCTTTCTGATTTCTTCTGCAGAAGTATCCACTTCAGAAACCTCAGATTCCACGCTTGCAATTTCAATTTTACTTTGCATTGCTCGACCTGCTAAAATAAATACAACACCATATACAGTAAACACTAAGGTTGGCAAACCAGTAAAAATACCAAGGAAGGCCATACTTCCACCTACCATATACAATACTTTTGGCACAGAAAACAACTGACTTACAAGCAAATCACCAATATCTGCTTCTTGTGAAACTTTGGTTACCATAATACCAGTAGATAACGAAATCATTAACGAAGGTATCTGTGAGACTAATCCATCACCAATCGTCAACAATCCATATTGCTCTAGTGCAGTCATTGCTGGAAGTCCTTGTCTTAAAATTCCCATAATAACTCCACCAATAATATTAACCATTGTAATTAAAAGACCTGCTGTAGCATCTCCTTTTACATACTTTGTAGCACCGTCCATCGAACCAAAGAAACTCGCTTCATCCTGAATCTTTTGACGACGCTCTTGTGCTTCTTTGTCAGTAATCGCTCCTGTATTTAAATCTGCATCAATTGCCATCTGTTTACCAGGCATCGCATCTAATGTAAATCTAGCACTAACTTCAGATACACGCTCTGAACCTTTATTGATTACCATAAATTGCACAATAATTAAAATAATAAATACTATCGTACCAACAACCATGTCACCGCCACCTACGAATTCACCAAACGCAGCAACGACACCACCAGCATAACCTTGTGTTAAAATATTTCTAGTAGAAGAAATATTTAACGAAATTCTAAATACTGTTGTAAATAACAAAATAGACGGAAACGTAGACATATTCAATACATCTGACGCAAACAATGCATTAAACAAAATAATCATGGAAATTGAAATGTTTAATGCCATCAATACATCCAATAATGCTGTTGGAATTGGAACTAACATAAAGATGATGGCTGCCATAATATAAAGACCAATCATCATATCCGTTTTTTTCATTACCGTTTCCTCCCTTCTGTCTTATTTTCCTTTTTCTATCTGTTCTTTAACTGATAAACGTACGCTAAAACTTCTGCTGTCATTTGATACAATTCTTCTGGAATTTCTGTATCTAATTCCACATTATAATATAGCATTCTTGCTAATGCTTTATTTTCTACAATTGGAACATGATGTTCTTTTGCGACTTCTTTTAATTTTTGAGCCAAATAATCCGCACCTTTTGCTATTAAAACTGGTGCTGATGCTGTTTCTTTATCATATTTAATAGCACAAGCAAAATGCGTTGGATTTGTAATCACTACATCGGCATCTGGCATCTGTTGCATCATACGTCGCATCGAAGTTTCCCTCATCTTAGACTTAATCTTTCCTTTGACTTTTGGGTCACCTTCTTGCTGTTTGTATTCATCTTTTACTTCTTCTTTTGTCATTTTCATGTCTTTTTTAAACTTAAATTTTTGATAAATATAATCCCCTAAACCAATAATTAAATAAACAGCACTAATTTTAATGCCAAGGTCAATGACTAAATCGGAAATATATAAAACAGCATTCAATAAATCTAAATCATATAAAATTTTTAAAATAACAACTTCATCTACTAAAGTGTCATATGCTAAATAAAAAATAATCCCAATTTTTACAACTGCTTTTAGTAACTCAAACAGTTTACTTAAAGAAAACATCTTTTTAAATCCACTCACAGGATTTAATTTACTCCATTTCGGATGTAACGGTTTCGTTGTTACATTCCATTTTACTTGTAATACATTCAATACAACTGCTACAACAATAGCAAATGCAAATACAGGAATCACTGTTAAAAAAATATCTAACATTCCTTGCCGTATCATTGCAGTTGCATTTCCTATACTTGGTTTATCTAATGCATAAATACTAATATAGCCATATGCTTTATAAAATGCTTTTAAAATATTCGTTGCAATATAACCACCAAAAACCTTTAAAGAAATAAAAAGACTAAATAGCATCATAGCTGTTATCAATTCTTGGCTTTTGGCTACTTGACCTTCATTTCTCGCATCTTTTAAATGCTTTGATGTAGCTTCTTCTGTTTTTTCCCCTCCACCAGCAAAAAACTGAAGGTCCATTATAAGATAGGGAAGGGTATTCTTTATTTCTTCCATAAATATAGCATCCTTACTTTACGGTGCTGATAAATATGCTGCGGCTGTTTTCATCATTTTCATCATTTCTTCAAAAATCATTTCTGAAATCGAAGGCAGAAATAACATCATTAACATTAGTACCGTTAAACCAACAAATATTTTCAACTGAAAACCAATCACAAACATATTCATTTGAGGTGCTGCTTTAGCTAATACTGCTAAAATCGCATTTACCATCAATAATGCAGCAAATACTGGCAAAATAATACGAAATCCAAGTACCATATAATCCAATATAAAATTTAAATATCCTTGATAAAACAAAGGCGAAAAGCTTACACTTCCTATTGGTACTAATTCAAAAGAATCAATAATTGCCTTTAATATATATAAATGCATATTTGTCACTATCATCATTAATGTTACTGCATAAGTCAAAATATTACTTGTAACTGTTACTTGCATTCCACTAGATGGGTCCATTTGCATCATCATTGAAAATCCAATTTCCATATCTGCAAGCTGACCAGCAAAGCTTAAAATATACATTGCTAAATTTGCAAATAATCCTAAGATAAGTCCAGCTAACGCCTCTGAAATAATAATACCTGCATATCCAATGACTCCTTGATACTCTAATGGTTTATAAGGAATTACAAAATAAGCAATCAATGCAATTGCAAACGAAAGCAATAACTTTACTCTTTGTGGCACATCTCGTAGACTAAAAAATGGAGCAATAAATACAAAACCAGAAATACGCATTACAACTGCTAAATAAACTTCTAAATTTTCTACTGTAAATGTCATTTATCCTCCATTTAAATAATTTGCAAATTGAAACAGTTCTATTGTATACTCTTTCAAACTCGTCAAAACCCAGTTCCCTGCTAACATTAAAGTCAAAAAGATAGCCAATAATTTAGGTACAAATGTTAATGTTTGCTCTTGAATTGACGTAATAGTTTGAAAAATACTTATAACCAAACCAACGACAAGCGACACTAACAACATTGGAGCTGCTGCTTTAATAATCATTATTAAACTTTGAGAAAAAATATCTATAATTACTTCTTCCGTCATAGCTTATCCTCTTTCTATTAAAACGTCTGTAACAACTCTCCAATAATCAACGACCATCCATCTACTACAATAAATAATAAAATTTTAAATGGTGTTGAAATAACGGTCGGTGGCAACATCATCATACCCATAGACATCAGTGTAGATGCTACTACCATATCCATTACGATAAATGGAATATATACAATAAATCCAATATAAAATGCAACCCTTAATTCACTTACAATAAAGGCCGGAATCAAAACATATGTTGGAATATCATCTAAAGATTCTACTTCTTCAATCCCTGCAATATTACAAAATAGTGTCAAGTCACTTTCATCTCTAATTTGACCAAACATAAAATTTCGTAATGGTTCTAATCCTTTCTCTACAGCTTCTTCCATTGTAATTTCATTTGCCGAAAGAGGTTTTAATGCTTGTTCATTTACTTCTGAAAATACAGGTGCCATAATAAATAACGTTAAAAATAATGCCAATCCTATTAACACTTGATTTGGTGGTGTTGTTTGAATTCCTGAAGCTGCTCTTACAAAATGAAAAACTACAATAATTCTTGTAAAAGAAGTTACCATAATCAATATGGATGGGGCTAAAGAAATTACTGTCAGTAAAATCAAAATCTGTAGTGTAGAAGATAAGCCATTTTCACTGTCATCAGTAGAAACAGAAACATCCAAATCCCCTATACTTGCATTAAGGTCAAGCCCTGGCGATTCGGATGCATATATTGACTCCGGAGTAACACAAATAAAGGTCAACACCAACAATATAACAAACAATAAAAAACAATAAAAATATTTGCCTTTTCCTATGTAAAAACTTCTGCTCATTGTATCAACCTTTACTAATTTTCTTTTTTATTTTTAAATAACATGAATTTCTATATTCATCAATTACTACTTTCCTATATACTATACATAATTTTTTATACTGTATCAGATGGAGTTTTTCTCCATCTGATACAAATATTATTTTGATTCTTGATTATTCTTTAAAAATCCAGAAAGAACTTCTTTGAAGTTCTTTCCATGCACTGTCATATTGTTTTTTTGCACCTGACAAACTTCTTCTTCTTTCAACTCTGTAATATATGTAATATTATCTTTTGTTACCGAAATTACAATATACTTTGTCCCCATTTTTATCAGTTGCAAATACTTATTCTGGGCAATTGGAAATGTTTCTATTACCTCAAAATTACCTATTCTTTTCTGTACTAACTGCCTGCCAGCAATAAACCTTGTTGTAAAATAACAGACTACCAATACAATAACAAAGATAATAATCAGACTAAGCAATTCTACAACATTTTGTACTGTAGTCGGCATATACGATTAACCTATTGCTTTACGAACAGCTTCCAAAATACGATCTGCTGCAAAAGGCTTTACAATAAAATCTCTTGCTCCAGACTGAATTGCTTCGATAACCATTGCCTGCTGACCCATAGCAGAACACATAATAACATTTGCACTAGAATCTTTTGCACGAATTTCTTTCAATGCCTGAATACCATCTTTCTCTGGCATTGTAATATCCATCATTACAAGGTCTGGCTTTGTCTCCATATATTTTTCTACTGCTACAAAACCATTTTCTGCTTCACCAGCAATTCCATAACCATTCTTTGTAAGAATGTCCTTAATCATCATTCTCATAAATGCTGCATCATCACAAATTAAAATATTTTTCGCCATTAGATTTCTCCTTTTAAGTTTACATAAAATTATTTTATAACATCTGTAACACGAATGCCAAATGCCTCGCCAATTACTACGACTTCACCTTTTGCTACATATTTTCCATTGACAAGAACATCAATAGGCTCTCCCGCTAGTCTATTTAATTCTACTACAGTTCCTGGTGCAAAATCAAGAATTTCTTTTATAGATTTGCTTGTTTTTCCAAGTTCTACTGTTACTTCTAACGGTACATCTAATAATAAATCAATATTTTCCTGTTGTAATAAAGGACTTTGCATTGTAGTAAATGGCTGAAACTGTGCTTGTGTCACATTTACATCCTGCACTATTGGTTGTGTTGGCATTCCCATACCTTGCATTGGCATTCCCATGCCTTGCATTGGCATTCCCAT
>CALAEX010000253.1 GCA_937891165.1 uncultured Lachnospiraceae bacterium
AACTGTAATCGATAGGTTATGTTTATAGGTAATTATTAATCACCGATTATATAGAAAATCCAAATTCATCTTTTAACATACAATAATAAGGATCATTTTGTGCATTTATAACTTCTGTACCTCTATCAACAATATGAGAATCTACTCCCTTAGCTTTTGCTAATCTACACGTATCCCAAATAATCAACTCCGAATACGATGATTCTGGATTTGCTACAATCTGTTGTTTATTCAGCCCATATTCAAGCATATATGGCAAATAATATTCTATCATTTGCCGATTCCAATATGTACCAACATTCCAACAAATCACAATATCAAACTCGAACTTGCTTATTAATTCGTTTCTTATTTTATCGACAGCAATATCCCCTGCAAAAAAAGAAACTTCTCCATTTATATATCCTTTTTCTGAAAGCAATATTTTTGCTTTTTCAAGACATTCTTGATTCTTATCTACCGCTATAACTCTATACCCTTTTTCTAACAATGCTAATGTGCTATATCCAGTGCCACAACCTATTTCTAATATAACTTTATATGAAATTAGCTTATCAGCCATCCATGAATAATACCCCTTATCATAAAAATATTGCGCACTTATATTCCATTGTTCTGAATATATTAACTCATCATTCATTTTACTAACACATCCTTTTATTTATTCTTCCCTTGTTTCAATTTCATAGATATTTATTCCGATTTCTAGTAAATTATTTTTTTAATAACTTCTATCTGATTAGTAAAAGACAGATATTTTTTATACTATTCGAAATGAACATAGTTATATTCATTAAGTAGTGATAATAATTTATAATACTTTGTCATCATTAAATTTTATAACTTCAACACAGTCATTTTTTTTAATTTGTTCTAATGTCAAATCTCCGAAAAAAATCATGTGTTTTCTATCGACATCAACATTTCCATTTCATTACTTCTTTGTTAGTTTCATTCAATGTGGATTTAATACGTTTTACTTAATTGGCAAAATTATACATACGTTTTGTCATCTTCAAACATTACATCATCAATCAATAATGACTGGAATAATACTTTCTAATTTTACCATACTTAGCTCAATTATATTATATTTAGCATTCTTCAATATACTCTTTAATAATATCAATAATGAAATCTGCACTTGCAGGTGTATAATTAGGTGACTGAGCCATAACAATAAAATCGAAATCACCATTAAATTTTACATCTTCTATAGATGGTATGATTAAAAATGGTACTTCTGGCTCTTTTATACCTCTGTCTAAGTATACTTGCTTCATTTTTGCAGAAGCATAATAATCCGGAAAATCCATTTCTGGATTACATACAAGCTGAATAGTATTTTCAACAGGTTCGTTCCAAATATATTTTTCTTCAAAGTTTTTTAAAGTATCCAGCAGATAGTCATTTTTATCCCCATAAGGATTAGCACAATATATCAATTTATTTATCCACCGAAATGCAATAGCAAATAGTAAATAATCTCCTATCCCCACATCGCTTTTTCTACCAAAGCAACTTATATATTTTCTATTTTCCCAACGCTCTTCTACTGGATATTGAAGCAAAGAATTCAATATATACGTCCATGATGAATATCCCAGCCCTAAATCTGCATGTGAATCTACATGTACCACCTCAAATGGAGCAGTTAGCTTTTTACTTTCTATCAAGTCTCGCCAAAAGAAAAGAGCCTCATTATGTCCAGAAATAACTCTGCCTTTAATTCTTTTATGTTTTGATAATCCAAGATTCTTTTCAAGATAATCTCTAACTCGTTGTTCGCTCCATACGAAATCCCCATAGTATTCCTCAGACAATCTTCGTTCATCAATTTCTGCGATATCTGTAGCAATACTATCCATAAAATAGTCCATATCCAAATCAAGAATTCTCATCTATATCTCCTATCTAAATAACATCCATCTTCAAATCCACAACTTTCCAAAACAACTCACTGAGTTCCCCGGAAGAAATCAAATATATTTCTCCCCCCATGATAATTTTACAAAATTTCGCAATAATCTGTTTCCCAAGTCCATTATTTCTAAATGGCTTAAATACTTTGAATAACTCTATCATCATTTTTTTCTTTTGTTCATCTAAAAAATAATAGTTGATAAGAGCCACCATCATATCATTCCTATCAAATATTTTCTCCGTTTCATCGATATATTATTTTTCAATACTATGGTAACAATAGATGGAAGGTTACATGTAATTGGTATATTGATGATAGTAATTTGTTACCTAGTAAGATGTAAGCGTGAACTCCGTCTCCATTCTTCTTATTGTGCCATTTAATCTTGACAACATATTACTCTTCAATAATATTATTCCACTTCATAAATGCATCTATTTTTTAGCTTTTACTCTTGCAACCAACTTTTGAACTTTTGCTTCTAAAACAGATTTTTTCTCTTTTTTTATATCGTAAGAAGAAATATATCCTGCATCTTTTAGTTTTTTCAGAAGTAATTCGTTTACAGAATCCTTTTTCAAAAGTACCTCATGCCACTTGTTTTCTTGCCTCAACGAATGATATTCATCCGACATTTGAGCAAACATACTTTGAATTTCACTTATATCAAAGGAAGAAAAATGCTTTACCATAAACGCTGGTCTATCATTAACATCCAATTTACTCCAAGTTGCTCGTAAATACTGCTTTGGTATTGCTTCATTTGTACATTTAACAAACTCTATCATAATATCCGTCATTTGAGATGTGTCCACTTTTTTAAGAAATGCAATCTTCTTCTCATCGTCAAGATCGGATGTAAGAAATCTCTCCAAAATCGAAGTATCGAAGCGTATGCTTGGAATATCTGCTTGAAATTCATCCCAATAGTGCTTTGCAAACAATGGTAATATCAGTGGAAAAGCGGAAAGTAGCTCACTATATCTACTTTTTGCATACACAAAATACTTCAACCTAATCATTGTCTCAACAACATTACTGCGATATGCATTGAGCTTTTCGCTGAATTCTTCCATCTTATATGTACTTAATATTTTTTCTATTGTAGATTCATTGATATTTTGTTTCAATATTTCTTTTACACAAGTATCGTTAACACTAACATCAGCGAGCAATTTTTCTATATTATCATCAATAAAAGCACACAACGTATTTGTAAATCCATACTTGCCCTTGTATTCATCAATATTTGCTATAGAAGCTTGTACCTTATTTTCTTCCAAAAATGCGTCAGCTATGTTTCTAACATCTTTCTTTTGAGCAATTTGGTCAAACCACGACTTAAAATCCTCCAATATTACTTCCATCTTTTGGATAATCTGTATAGACAAATTCTCATCATAATCAAAAAGCTTTATACATTTGAGCACAGTACTTATTTCTTCCTTCACATTTTCTTCTGTAGGTAAAATTACTTCTGTAACAAATTGGCGTATATTTTTCTCGAGGTAACTAATAACCGAAGGTTCTTCTAACTTCAAAATGTATGTATATATATTGGTTGCAAAATCAGTAACCTTATTACCAGCCTTATAATCCGCATACTTTTGAAGCATATTAAGTGTTATCTCATATAATTCATTTGCAAAAATACCGCAAATAATTTCTTCATCCACTTTAAGCAAATCAATATTCTTAAATTTAACTTTCAAGTCAATAAGAACTCTCATTACTTTCTGTACACCAGCTTCTTGCAACAGTTCAATAACATCATCCGACTCCACAATAAATGATTGAATTGAACATAATGAACTCTTCTGACCCGCTGCTACATTTTGCAATACAATATTTTCAACCTTAAGGAACATAAATATATCCTTTAAGTAAGACAACTTATCTCCATGTCCGAGACCTTCATCTGCACAAACATCATACCAAAGCAATGGTTTTTGCTGTGCTAAGTTTCGAATAAATTCTGCTCTATTTTTTGCACGGATATAGTATTCTTTTATAAATTTCCTACTGTCAATATCATCCTTGGCTAATTGTTTAGTAAATCCAATTTTTTTATCAGATTTCTTGTCATCAGAATAGAAATAATCAGCTATATCGAAATTTAAGCATTCTTTTTGCTGTTCAAATTCATAATCAAACAGTCTATCTATTACATTTCCTGGATGAATAATCCTATAATCCCAATCTGTACTTCCTACATAATTGCGAATATTAAGAATAAAATTCAATTCATCTACAGTAATACTTCCAGGCAAAAAGTAATTAATATACATCTGATATGTATCATCTATATAACCATGCCTAAGCATAAATGTGACAAGCTTATTCTTTCTTACCTCCTCGCTTAATACCTCCGAAACACCATACTCCTGTATAAGCATTTTCATAGACTTAGAACGTAATCTATACAACTCCTGTTGCTTTTCTATAAAGTTTTGGACAATTTGCTTACGATTCTTTTTATCATTTGCAATAGCTCTATCGCACTTTTCATAAAATGTAATTCCATCAGAACACTTTAATAATTCAATATTGGATAGATTAAAAGAATAAGATGAAGTATTATAATAATTAGTTGGATTGCTATAAGTTATAGTCACATCTCCCTTACCAATCTGAGTTAACGAGAAATCTTCCTTAAGAATATCATCTCTTGTGTAAGTTTTTCCATTAACTTTCAAATTTGAAAACATTCCTTTATCGCCAATAAGTTTTTGAATAAAGGCAAGTTTCACACATTCTGCATCCAATACTCCTTGACTATCAGAAATTTTTTTCTTTGCCTCAGCATCAGTAACCTCTTTCTGTAAATTTACGGTAATTTTTTCAATAAAAGCACTTCTATCTGCATATGCCTTCTTAATAATTCCTTCTGCTTCTTGCAACTCTGCAAACTCTCTTGGATACATATTCTTCAATATCATCATCGAAAGCATCTGCTCATCCTGCAACCTATTTAATTCCTGGCTATCCTTGATTGTCTTTTTGAATATAATAAATTCGTTACAAATGTTATTCAACACTCTCATATCAGAGATAAATGGCGCAATATTCATAATATACTCGTTTGAAATATTGAATGCCAACCCTTTTGTTTTAAGATTATCTAAACATTTTCGAAAATACTCCCCAGAGTTCGTTGTATCAACATAGGGAATAACTGGTATAATAAAGTCAAAAAACTTTGTCCTATCTTCATTATGAAAAATATCGTCTTTTAACGCATAGACAAAAATAATCCGTCTTGAAATAGCATCGTAATCATTTATTATTTTATTTATCTCTCTAAGTTTTATATAAACCTCTGGTGTATCAAAACGATCAATATCCTCTATCACAACGAAAGAATAATCTGTCTCTTCAAAGAAATATAGAATCTCATCCATATTCTTATTAAGCGAAAACGCATCGCCTTCTTCATCTGTTTTTATCGTAGCTTTATCTGCGACATTAATTTCTATAGACTTCCATTTTGTATTTACCCATCTGAACAAGCAAGTCATGATTCCAATAATGAACAATCCGAGTATACTTGCAAATATACCTTGCCTCAGTTCACTCCATCCAAACATTTCTTGCATAGTAGTCGAATATGTATCAATAATCTCTTTCACTTTTCCAGGAGCAAACAAAAAAGTAAAAGACGAAATCAAGACAAGCGTACATATTACTCGAAAAAAGCTTGTTTGAAAAGATACCTTATGAAGTTTGCGATATCTGCTCTGTGGAATTTTGGTATAATTAACTTTATAAAAAAGTTGCTTAAGAATCCCCTCTTCTAACATTTTTTCAAACTCTTCATCAGCACCATTTATTTCTTCCTGACCATTTTTCCGGAACATTGCTAGCGAAATATTTATATATTTTATACTTGGATGCTTTTTTAAGAAAGTTTTTATAATGCTACTTTTTCCAGCACCATATGGACCTGTAAGAGCTATATTAGTAATATGTTTCTCATTTAAAGCCCATTCCATCGCTTTCATATATTCAAGACTATTCTCAGCATCATTAGTCGGTCCAAGACCAACATACCCATAGTTATCTGTATTATTAACATTAAGACTTAGTTTGTCTTTTGTTCTCACAGCACTACTCTTAACTGTACTTCCAAGTTTACGCAAAATCTTACCTATATTAGCAAATATCAATTTTTTCTTTTTCTCTTTCTTCATACGTTTTTTATTCACCATAATGCTCCTTTGTTTATTCAGCACTCTGACTTCTTTTAACCTATTCATTCAGTCCTAAAAATTTAAATTTCCTCTGTTTTCCTATTTTATATGCCGAAATGTCTTTGTTTTTATGTATCCAACTTCTAATAGTCACTAGCTTCACACGGAGATGTTCAGCCGTATCATCAATATTTATTCACTTTTCACTGATATTATTTTCATTCATTGCTTCACCTTAGTCTTCACAAATAAATAGCTTTTTACTCGTATATCATAACATGTCATCTTGTGATTTTCAATTTATTTTCCGTTATTTGTTAATATTTGAATATGGTTTGCTATAGATAATTCAATGCCCACTAAATAAAAAAACGGGCGAAAGTATAGTTAACAACAGCTACAGTTTCGCCCATTCATCAGAATCCTCTTATCTCACATTTTCGCTTTTCTTCTTACTTTAACTTTTCTTGAATCGTCGCATTCTTTCCAAACTTGGTCTGTTTATCATTTCAATTTTATAAAGTGTTAGTTATGGTTTTCATATACTTTTCAAACTCGTCCACTGTCATATTTGCCTTTTCAGCAGCAGTTGAAATATCAATTATGCCATCTTTCGCTAAAGTAACTAGCATACTCAATTCACCTTCAACTCTACCTTCAACTCTACCTTCAGCTTTAAATTCATTTTTTAAATCTTCAACGGCTTTACACATATCAACTACATCTCCTTTCGATTCCGACAACTTAATACCGACATTTACACATTCGTTCAGCATTTCAACAGCTTCACGTCCAAGGAAAAAACCATTTTCTCTCCTTGATTCAATTAAAGCAAGAAACTTCTTTTTGTCATTGGCACATTGGCAAATCTCAAATACCGTACCCAACTCCGTCTGAAATTTATCAAAATCTGTTATTTCATCTGGTACAATCAGATTCATAGAATAATTTGGAATAAACTGAAGCAATTTCTTATCTGGAATGTCTAACATTTCATGCAGACATCTTGCTCCGTCCCATGCACCAGACGACCAGTATATAGTAATTGTAACTACTGGATGTAATTTATCTGTCTTTGCAAATCCTGATAAAAATTCATCACCCTTTAAATCCTTATCTTTCCGATGCTTCTTTGCATACGCATCTACTTGTGTTGCATAATTCAATGCATCCATTAACATATTTCGTATTACCATTGCATAGTGAATATCTGTTTGATTTTCAATCCCAACAACCAAATAAGTTACCCCTGCTGCTGTTTTTACAATACAAGATTTTAGTAAATCACGTATTTTCTCTAATGCCATATATCCTTTGTCAGTATAAGGTATTCCCAATTCGGTAACATCTTGTTCTTTTAGGTCATTCGGTTGAATTACTAGTTTACCATCAAATAAAAAGTAATTGCATAGGTCTGCAAATTTATCATTACTTCCTATGTATTTTTTTGTTCTAATATTTCTTGTCCCCATTGCTTCCTCCTCGCTTTCTCTTATTTTATAAATAATCAGAGAAAGCCAAATCTCCAATTATCCCTGGTTATTTCTTACAGGAACAACCTTTACTTATTTGTACTAAAAAATACACCTTTAGTCACATAATTCTCTTTATCAAGTCTATTTTTATAATCTTATAGCTTAATAACAAATGCTTCTATTCTATGAATTCAGCTAACAACAGTACTATATTTACATCTTTATTATATTCCCTATTTTGTACATTTGCAAGGTAAAATCAATCATTTTGGGTACCGAAAGTTCCTTAAAAGAAAGAGTTTCTTCCTTATTAATATGGATAATAATTTTCAAAGTTACTGTTTATTATATTTTAGTACCATTTTATAATATATCACATACGATTCCCAAACATCCATTTCTCTATAAAACAAAAGCATTTGGATGGTTATTTTCCAAATGCTTTATGATTGTTGTTACTTTTTTATTATAACATACTTTGTTAATAAAAAACTAATTCCTATATAATAGTTCATTTAATATATCGATTACTTTTGATATTCATTCCTTTGTCATTTAATACAATATGTTTTACTTCAATACAACCTTCAATTTACTTTGAAGTAATTCCATTATATCTTTGTTTATGATAAACAAGAGCGGAAGCCATTTATTTTTCTTCCGTCATATTTATGAGTTTATAGAAACTTGTTCTTTTTGTATTTGTTCTTTCCATAGCAACTTTTGCAGTAATTTTTCCTTGTTTCCAAAGCCCGTAAACTTGTTCCCAGTTTTGTGGAAATGTAATAGCAGGACGACCTAATTTCTTTCCATTCTTTCTTGCTGCTTCAATGCCCTCTGCTTGCCTCTTTCGAATGGTTTCTCTTTCTTGCTCTGCTATTGTACCTAATACTTCAATCAAAATATTATTTACCATTTCGAACACCCATTCTTGTCCTTCTGGCAAATTCATCATTGTTGTTGGTAAATCGATTACCTTTAATCGAATCCCATGTTCTTTGAAATATTGTAACTCATTTTTAATATCAGTTTTATTACGGCTAAGTCTATCTAAAGATTTTACTACTAAAGTATCACCTTGACGAAGCATGACATTCTTTAATGCTTGATACCCTTCTCTTTCTAAATTTTTTCCACTTTTCTTATCTGTAATAATTTGTCGTTCCTCTGCACCTAATGCAAGAAATGCCTTAATCTGTCTATCTAAGTTTTGTTCCTTACTTGATACCCTCGCATAATAATAAGTACGGCTTTCCATAAGGGCTTCACCTCCGTATTTTATGCCTATATAATAGCATGTTTGTTCGTAAAAGTCTATTCTTTTACATATATATTTATAAATTAAAAAAGTATTTTACGAATACTAAAATAAGACAAAAAAATACTATTCGTAAAGGTGTACTTTTACGAATAGAAGAGCTATCAAAATCAAAGTGAAATTTTTAAGGAAATAATAAGTGCTTCAAAATAATTATCTATTTTTGAAGCACTTATTACAAATTATACATGTTATAAGAAATATCCTAAAAGCTTAGAATATTTTTTTCTGTATTCAATGGAATATTTGCAATTTACTTCGCTTTAACATCTCTAGAAGTTTTATTTCATCTCATCAGCTCCTTCTTTAATGCTATAAGATCTTCGTAATTAACACAAGCATCAAAGACGTTGTTATAAAATTGACGGCTCTTTAAAAGCTCCGGTCTGATATTGTAGGTTTCATACATATTATCCAGACGAATCTTGTTATCTGATTTTGCAATCCAAATGTTATCTTGGCGATTAAAAATTATAAAATAAGAAAAGTTCCCCTATTCTAGTCAAAGCACCGGACAACATCCCCATTTTAATATATGCATCCATATCCTCTTTTAAGGTTTTCATAGTACCGAGCCATAAAATTCTTGTATCTTCTGGGTCATTCTTTTCCAAGTAATAATTGATATAAATTCCTTCGGATCCTCCTGTATTTACTACAGCAAGAACATTACAAGTACCTACTACACTACACACATTTTCTTTATAGCCATCCGAAATCGCATAATCAATAATTTTCACTACTTTCTTTAATTCAGGAAGTTTTTTTATCAATTGCCAGATTTTTTGAAACATATCTTCTGTAGTAATAGTAAATGCATTTTTATTTTCTACTCTTAATAATTCTTTCATATTTACTTTCTCTATCATTGTCTTATTCGTTCGTTTTTTCACGAACGCAACCTCCTATCTTTATTTTTCTTCTGCTTTCTTCTGTATCATTCTCTTTAGGTATAAGAATTTCTGGCACTAATTCTTCTGCTATTGTCAATACTTTACCTAAAAGAGTAACGGCAACTGTTCCATAAGGTCTTTTATGTAGTTCATAAACTTCTTCGCCATCACTTTCTACATAACCCAAAGTATAAACGCCCCAATATTCTTCTTTTCCTAATTCTTGCATACATGTTTCTAAAAAACACACATACAATGGAGAAAAAACTGCCTTTATCAAAAAAATAGTTGCATCAAATAGTTTTTTAGGTAAGCAAGTGGAAAGTAATTCTTGATTTTTCATCCATCTACCTATTCTTTCCGAACGAAGTATTACAATTTCTGTGGCATAAAAGGCAATTTCTTCTACATAATTGATAAAATCTTGAGCAAATTCTGGAAATTGTACCGAAAACTCTGAAAAAATTTGCTCCATCATTAAACTTTTTCCTTCTACTTCTATCTCTTGCTCCGAAAGTAAATTCTTACTTTCCTTTGCTCTCTTTTCTGCATCTTCTATAAAATCTTCTATCATTTGATAATTAAATTCTGTAATCATCATCGAAATTCCTATTTTTTCCAAACATCGTTTCGATGGAGTAGCGATATCAAATCCTTGCATTAGATATTCAGGAACATCTTCTATAAAATCATATATCTCTATATCTTCCCTAATAATTGCTGGAATATCCTCCGTACAAGTATAATCTGGAATCAAAAGATTTTGAGATATCCTTGCCCAAAAAATCATAGCTGCTTTTATAGGAGCAAATCCTTCATTCATAAAAATATCATTCCAATTACTATGTGCTTCTGATAATACATCATCACATTGTTGCATTAAATCAACAAGTTGAAAAATATCTTCTTGGTTTAGTTCTTCCACATTCATTTGTTATCCTCTTTTTCTATTCCTTCTTCTTTTTAAACTTGGACACTTTCCTTGAAAAGGAACGAAACGACTATATAATTTAAAAGAATCAAAATAAGTAATACCACCTGTCGTATGTCCACCAATCGAATTTATTACAATAGATAAACAAGTATTGGCTGCCATAAGATTTGTTGTTATATGTTGTGGTTCTACAAGATTGATTTCACCACAAGAAAGTTCTTTTGCTGATTTTCCTTTATCTTTTAAAATCTCAGGATAATAATAAGCACGAGGTGGCGCAATATTTTTACCACCAATACGAATTGCTGTAACTACTTCTCCTACATGGTATTCATTTGCAGTATCTATAAAGATAATATCATTACACTTATAAAAATAATCATGCATTACTTGTCTTGCTCGATGATTATCTACTGCACCAATCAACATTATAATATTCTTTCCATAAGACATAGAGGTTTGATATACGATTTCTTTTAAATCTTCGATGGTATCAATATAATTAGTATAAGCATGAACCATAGTTTCTGAAAGATTAAAATTTTCTATGATTGCAGATGCCATAGTAACAGACTTAAATTCATTCATATCTTCTTCTAAAAATGGTTGTCTTGTACAATTTCTTTTTTCCACTCTATCTCCATCTACAATAGAAAGTGTAATTTTTTTCGATTCTTCATGAAAAAACGATAAAAATCGTCCAAATTCTTTTAAAAAATTCCCACCTGTTCCACCTGCACCAATGCAAATAACATTAAAATGAATCTTCATATTGTTTGAGGGAAGCAACTATGCTTCCCTTTCTACCTCCTTTATAACGACAAACCTATTCCTTTGTTATGATAAATCTTTTTCTTGTTCTTAACTTAGATAAAATTGTTTGTACCATTTTATTATCTAAATTATCTGCATTTACTATATCCAATAACTGCAATGTGGAAAAATATCCTCCACAACCAAGACGAAAACATTCATTATAGGTTTCTTTGTTTGTAAAACCTCCCATAACTCCAAAAATACGAGTTCCTTTTTCATCGTCATTATCTTGTTTTGACCAAAATGCATTATAACATCCATGAGAATGAACATCAGCAACCAATATACACTTACATTCTCTTAAGAAATTTCTTGTTGCTATTACATTTGTAGAAAAAGCTTCTTGCTTTGGAATATACCAAAAATATGTTCTGTTTTCTTCATCATAGAACAATTGTAACAATGCTTCTGTTCCTTTTTCTTGATAAATTTCTTCAAAAAAGTATCGAGCAGCTATGAAAAATTCGATTGGTATTTTAGGTAATTTATAATAAAATTGATTATATCTACCATCACCATTTCTACAAACTTTAAAATCCCCGATGGATGTACATTCTACTCGGTAACTACTACCATCCTCATATTCTCGAATAAATGGAAAAATCTTCTTTTTTCTTTCTTCTTCCTCTTCTTCTTTAAAAACTATGGAAAGTGCTCCTTTGCAAGAACTTTTTAGCCCAGGCATAATTAAATTCTTCTTTTCATCATATAAAATAATGGTACGTTCTGGAGAAAATTCTGGATAACGGTCTTCTAAAAATACCTTAAATTCTTTTTCTGTAATCTCTTTCTTCCCTCCAAACATATCAGGATGTAACTGAAAATGAATATGTACAAAAAGAGAAACTTCTGCGTCTGTTGGAAACATAATTTCTTTCTTTGCTTCTACAGATAACTTTTCTTCTTCTTTCATACCAACAATAATACTATGTGTTTCCTTATTATAATAAAGCTTTAAACATCCTTTCATTTCTGGGAAACGATTTTCTATCAATTTCAATATGTGTGTACTTTTGATATGCTGTTTCGTATCCATCTTTGTTACCGTTTCATTACTTTCTTTCTGTTCCATAATATCTACTTCATTATCCGTTATAGTAAATTCTTCATGATTCCAAAAAACTACATCTACGGGAAGAACTACTTCATTTTCTATTTCATCAGCTACAAAACAAGGTATAATGCTATTATTTATGGCACTATATGCCATCTTTACTTGACCATACTTTGGATACTCTTTTTGAAAACCTTCTATTAATATAGTTGCATTTAACTCACACTCTGTATCTGTCATAAAAGAAGACAAATCTAATGTTGTATCACCAAGACAATACTTCGTTTGAGTATTTACTTTCATGATAGTTTTATCTGATGACATAGTTCGTTTCATAAATACTACCATAGTATTTTTATTCTTCATAAAAAAGCCACAAAGTTCTGTTGGAAAAGACGCATTTTCTGAAGTAAATTTTTTAAAAACTTCTGTTGCTGTTACTTCTTTATGTTCAAAATCATCTGCTTGATACTGTACTGTATTCGCATACCCTGTTATTATTTGTACAGGAAATGTTATCAAATCCTTCTTTTCTTCCTTTTTTATAGATTTTGTATCTTTTTTAGCTTCCTTCTTCTTTTCTTGTTTCTTAGGTACTTCCACATCAATACCTAAAACATCAAATATATTTGTTTGCATTCTCTACTTCCTATCCTATTTCTTATATAGGATAGATACAACCTCCTTTTAATTATTTCTTTTTCCATTAATAATCTTATATTCCTTTAACAAATCACCCACTGTTTTATGACATTCTAACAAGGTTTCTTCCGGAAAAAATTCTTTTCCACTTAATTCTTCGATAAGAACTCGTAATCCAGTATACTTATCTTTACAATATTTCGTACACCAAAGGTCATTATTCGATGGAGTTCCATAAAAAATCTTTATTACTTCATCAATTTCGGAAAGAGAAAAACATTTTGGTATAGAATTTCCACCAAAACAAATTTTCCCATCTGAATAAACATTACCAAAAGGATAATGATATAATTTAGATTGGTCCATTAAAACCTCATCTTTTGCTGCAAAACACTTTGCTGTTATCATCTTTCCGTCTTGATAGGAAAAATAAAAGACCAGTCTAGGAAATGGAATAACATAAGCATCTTCATAATATTGAAACAAAAATACCTTGCTTGGAATAGATACAATAACCTTAAAACCATCTTCACAAATACTTCCATTATAATAACCATAAGGTAATTTCCCAATCGTAATGCTTTTTTCACTAATCTCTGAAGAATTTTCTAATAATTTAACAAAATTTTTAAATAGAATCTTTTTCTGAATAATTTCCTTTTCTTTTTTTGCAAGCTCTAAAAATACATATTCTGGTGTTTCTCTTTTCATTACTGCTGTTATTCTATCCATCATAGTATCACCTACAGTAATCTAAGCCTACGAACTCTTTTCAGTTGAGTAGCATTTGATAAAATACGGTTCATACAATATCCAGCTTTTTGATACGCATTTATGTATTGTGTCATCTCAAGCATTACCATTTTAAGAGTTTCTGTAGAAATTTCATCTATATAGTCGGTGAAAAAATATTTCGTATATTTGTATATGCATAAATGAAA
>CALAEX010000254.1 GCA_937891165.1 uncultured Lachnospiraceae bacterium
CTCCGTCTTTTTCTGTGAGTGCTAGTCGGCAGATTTTTCACTGTTTTGGTTGTGGAGCAGGTGGAAATGCGTTTACTTTTGTGATGGAATATGAAAATTATACATTTGTAGAAGCGTTGAAGTATTTAGCGGAGCGAGCTAATGTAAAACTTCCTGAACTAGAGTATTCGGAGGAAGCAAAAAAAGCGGCCAATTTTAAAGGAAAGCTGTATGAAGTACACAAGATTGCAGCAAAATATTTTTACTATCAACTAAAGTCAGAGCAAGGAAAAGTTGCCTATGATTATTTTAAAGGTAGGGGTCTGACAGAAGAAATCATTACAAAGTTTGGACTTGGTTATACAAGTAAGTATAGCAATACATTATATAAATATTTAAAGCAACAAGGATATGAAGATAGTTTTTTAAAAGAAACTGGGTTAATTACATTAGATGAAGCAAAAGGTGGTCGGGACAAGTTTTGGAATCGGGCTATGTTTCCGATTATGGATATCAATAATCGAGTCATTGCTTTTGGTGGTCGTGTGATGGGGGAAGGAACTCCAAAATATTTAAATTCGCCAGAAACGAAAATTTTTGATAAAAGTCGAAATTTATATGGTTTAAATTATGCAAAGTATTCAAGGAAACCATATATGCTGATTTGTGAGGGTTATATGGATGTAATTGCACTGCATCAAGCAGGGTTTACCAATGCTGTGGCTTCCCTTGGAACAGCATTGACTGGGTTACAAGCGAATTTATTAGCTCGTTATGTAAGAGAAGTGTATTTAACTTATGATAGTGATGAGGCAGGAACAAAGGCGGCACTTAGAGCAATTCCGATTATGAAAGAGGCAGGACTTAGTGTAAAAGTAGTCAATATGAGTCCTTATAAGGACCCAGATGATTTTATCAAAGTATTAGGTGCAGGGGAATATCAAAAACGTATTGATAATGCCGTTGGAAGCTTTTTCTTTGAATTACAAGTATTAGAACAAAGCTATCATTTTGAAGACCCGGAACAAAAGACAACTTTTTTTCATGAAGTGGCGAAGAAATTGCTTGTCTTTACAGATGGGATTGAGCGTAAAAATTATGAAGAAGCAGTAGCAAGAACTTACCATGTGGATTATGATATGTTGCATTCGCTAGTTGTTCGATATGGTTCACAGATGATGGTAGTGCAAGGTCAGAATGTACCAATTGGACAAGTAAATAGAAAAAATGCAAAACAGGAACAAGAAGAAAAGAAAGATGGTGTCACAAAGCCACAAAAGCTTCTTTTAACGTGGTTAAGCTCTGATAAGGCAATGTTTCGGCGAATTAAAGGGATTATTACTCCAGAAGATTTTTCCTCTGGTTTTTGTCGCACTGTGGCAGAGATGGTATTTGACCAATTTGAACAAGGAGGAGAAGTAAATCCTGCAAAAATTATAAATCATTTTGAAGATAAGGAGGAGCAAACAATGGCAGCAGCTCTATTTTCGACCGAGTTTCGAGAGGAAATGGATGAAGCAGTACAAAAAAAGGCATTTGAGGACATTGTTAGAAAAGTAAAACAAGCTTCTGTAGAGAAAAAATTAGAAGAAGCAATGAATTCAGGTGATAAGGAGTATTTTCAAAAGATGATTTTAGAAAAAAACCGTTATAAGAACCAATTTCCGATTCCACAGTAGAGAGAAGGTTTTCGGAATCTATGGTATAAGGAATTGTTAGGTTGGTTAAAATGTAACAGAGAGGCGTTTTTTGAGAAAGAGGATGGATGGCACAGATGGAAGATAATGCAAACAAGTTTCTGGAAAAAATGAGAGGTTTATTAGCATTTGCTAAGAAGAAGAAAAATGTTTTGGAGTATCAAGAAATTAATGAGTTTTTGGGGGATGCACAATTTACCCCAGAACAGATTGAAAAAATTTATGAATTTTTAGAGAAAAATGGCGTAGATGTTTTACGCATGACAAATTTAGAAGAAGTAGAAATAGAACCAGAGATTTTATTAGATGAAGAAGTAGAAACTCTTGCCAATATTGATTTATCAATTCCAGAAGGAGTCAGTTTAGAAGACCCTGTTCGTATGTATTTAAAAGAAATTGGTAAAGTTCCTTTGCTTTCGGCAGACGAAGAGATGGAATTGGCAAGACGAATGGAAAAAGGGGATGATAAGGCGAAAAAACGTTTATCAGAAGCAAATCTTCGTCTTGTGGTTAGTATTGCAAAGCGTTATGTAGGACGTGGAATGCAATTTTTGGACTTAATTCAAGAAGGAAATTTAGGGTTAATTAAGGCAGTAGAAAAGTTTGATTATCGAAAAGGATATAAGTTTTCTACTTATGCAACTTGGTGGATTCGTCAAGCAATTACAAGGGCAATTGCAGACCAAGCAAGAACGATTCGTATTCCAGTGCATATGGTAGAAACCATCAATCGTTTGATTCGTGTACAACGTCAGTTATTACAAGAATGTGGTAGAGAACCATATCCAGAAGAAATTGCAAAAGAGATGGGACTTCCCGTAGAGCGAGTACGTGATATTATGAAGATTGCTCAAGAACCTGTATCATTAGAAACTCCAATTGGTGAGGAAGAAGACAGTCATTTAGGAGATTTTGTGGAAGATGACCATATGCCAACACCACCAGAAGCGGCTGCTTATGCAATGCTAGGAGAGCAGTTGGCAGAAGTATTGCAAACATTGACGGATAGAGAGCAAAAAGTATTACGACTTCGTTTTGGCTTAGATGATGGAAAAGCTAGAACATTAGAAGAAGTAGGAAAAGAATTTCATGTAACAAGGGAACGAATTCGTCAGATTGAGGCAAAGGCGTTAAGAAAATTGCGTCATCCAAGTAGGTCAAGGAAGTTAAAAGATTATTTAGATTAAGGTGAGGAAATGTATATGCAATTGTCAAAACGACTTCTTGCAGCGGCAGGAATGATAACAAAAGGAAATATTGTGGCAGATGTCGGATGTGACCATGCTTATACTTCGATTTATCTTTGTAAAGAGCAGATTGCATCAAAAGTGATTGCGATGGATATCAATAAAGGACCGTTAGCAGGGGCGAAAATGCATATTGAGGAAGCAGGGCTGGTAGATAGTATCAGCCTTCGGCTTTCTGATGGTTTAGAAAAACTTGCTCCAAATGAAGTGGATACGGTGTTGCTTTGTGGTATGGGTGGACTTTTAATGATAAAAATTTTATCAGATTATCCTGAAATAACAAAAACTGTAAAAGAGTTTGTATTGCAACCACAATCAGAAGTAGCACAGGTGAGATATTTTTTACATAATCATGGATATCAAATAGAACAAGAGCATATGCTAAAAGAGGACGGCAAATTTTATGTAATGATGAGAGCAGTTCCTGTAGAACAAGTGCAAAAATACGAAGAGGAATGTTATTATTTATATGGAAAACTTTTAATAGAAGAAAAGAATGAAGTGTTAAAAGAGTTTTTATTAAGAGAATATCGTTTAAAAAGTGAAGTATGGGAAGCCCTGCGTGAACAGTATACAGAAAATGCATTAGCTCGTAAAAAAGCATTACAAGAAGAATTTGACAAGATTCGCAAAACTTGGGAATGGATGGAACAGTAGAAAGGGTGTGACGTATGCGAATTACAGTATTGGGTAAAGAATGGGAGTATTCAGATAACACTTCTCTACTTGAAATTAGTAAAGCAGTGGAAACGCAATATCAATATCCTATTATTTTAGCAAAGATAAATGGAATATTAAAAGAACTTCAAAGATGTCCAGAAGATGGGGATGAAGTAGAATTTATCACATTGGATTCGGATGCAGGACATAAGACATACAAAAGAGGTCTGATTTTAGTATTTTTAAAAGCATTGTATAAAGTATTAGACGTAACGAAGTTAAATAAAGTACGGTTAGAACATACAATAGGCAGTGGTTTATATGGAGAATTAGATGGTGAAGTAGAGATAAATGAGGAATTATTTTTGCGAATTAAGCAAGAGATGGAACGAATTATAAAAGCAAATCTTCCATTTGAAAAACGTACCGTTAGTACAGAAGAAGCAAAAAAAATTTTTCATAAGTATCGTATGTATGATAAAGAAAAGTTATTTGAATATCGTAGAGTAACAAGGACAAATGTATATAGTCTAGGTGGATTTGAAGATTATTTTTATGGATATATGCCTGTAAGTACAGGTATTTTATCTGTTTTTGATTTATTTGCTTATGATAAAGGATTTTTATTGTTGTTGCCAGAAAAAGAAACTCCTTTAGAGCTTCCTGTGTTTCAAGAGAGAAGAAAATTTTTTGATGTGTTGCAAGAATCGAGTCGTTGGGGACAGATTATGGGTGTAGAAACGATTGCAGACATCAATCAAGTTTTAGTTAGAGGTGGATTAAATGAACTGATTCTGGTACAAGAAGCTTTTATGGAAAAGAAAATTGCAGATATTGCAGAACAGATAAAACAAAGAGGAAATGTAAAATTTGTTATGATTGCAGGGCCATCTTCTTCTGGTAAAACAACATTTTCTCATCGTTTGTCCATTCAATTAAAAACACTTGGCATGAAGCCACATCCTATTGCGGTAGATGATTACTTTTTAAATAGAAAAGATACACCAAAACATCCAGACGGAAGCTATAATTTTGAATGTTTAGGTGCAATTGATGTAGATTTATTTAATAAAGATATGACGGCACTTTTACGAGGAGAAGCTGTAGAATTACCATCGTTTAATTTTAAGACAGGAATGCGAGAATATAAAGGAAATATCAAACAGTTGGCAGAAGACGATATTCTTGTCATAGAGGGAATTCATGGATTAAATGATGCACTTTCTTATCAGCTTCCAAAAGAAAGTAAGTTTAAAATTTATATTAGTGCATTGACACAAATCAATATTGATGAACATAATCGTATTCCAACAACGGATGCTAGAATGTTGCGACGCATTGTAAGAGATGCGAGACATCGAGGCACCGTGGCAGCAGATACGATTCGTATGTGGCCATCGGTGCGTATGGGAGAGGAAGAAAATATTTTCCCATTTCAGGAGAGTGCAGATGTTATGTTTAATTCTGCGTTAATTTATGAATTAGCAGTATTAAAACAATTTGCAGAGCCATTGTTATTTAGCGTACCTTCGGATTCGCAAGAATATGTAGAAGCAAAACGCTTGTTAAAATTCCTTGACTATTTTCTTGGGGCAGATTCGGAATCTGTGCCAAAAAATTCTATTTTAAGAGAATTTATTGGAGGAAGTTGCTTTAAGGTATAAAAGAGTTTTGACTTATTGAAAAAAGTATGGTAGAATACCGAAGAGTAGCACAGATGGTCGCGCTAGGAAACTGGTGAGGAAAGTCCGGGCTTCATAGGGCAGAGTGCCGGATAACGTCCGGTAGAGGTGACTCTAAGGCTAGTGCAATAGAAAAGAAACCGCCTATGGGATTTCCGTAGGTAAGGGTGGAATGGCGGGGTAAGAGCCCACCGCTTGGCTGGTAACAGACAAGGCTGTGTAAACCCCACTCGAAGCAAAACCAGATAGAAAGCAATACGGCGGCCCGTCGTGCTTTCGGGTAGGTTGCGTTCTGTCTAGGAAACTAGATAGAGGAGCTGTGCGGTAACGTACAGTCAAGATAGATGACCATCAAATACAGAACCCGGCTTATAGTGCTACTCATAGAAAAAGAAGATAATTATGAAGTATAAAAAAGGAAAAACCAGTAATACTATGAAATATAGATAGTATTACTGGTTTTTTTCTATGGAAAGTGGTGTAAAGTTTCTTATTTTAGAGGAAATGCGTACTTTGTGAAGGAGATTAGCATATTCAATACTACTAATTCCTTCTATATAATTAATAGGAAAGTTTTTGTTCACTCCTCGTTCGTTTAAAATCATAGCAGCACGGTTGTAAGCAGCAGCAGCTTCTTGTTCCGTA
This sequence comes from uncultured Lachnospiraceae bacterium, assembly GCA_937891165.1. GTDB lineage: Bacteria > Bacillota > Clostridia > Lachnospirales > Lachnospiraceae > SIG299. The sequence goes on from CALAEX010000254.1 coordinate 5,911, forward strand.
GAATAACGACCAACAATAATATTGCCTTTGACGAGAATGCGTACGGTATAGATTTCTTTGCCATGAATGATTTGCCGACAGACTCCATGATAACGATTGATAATTTCGATATTGTGGTAACGATAATCCATTTCATCTTTATTGACAAAGCGAAAGTCTTTTCCAGCAACTGCATAATTTTTGATACCGTATCTAGATAAAATATTTACTTGCATACCATAATCGGCTACAAATAGATGATTTCCACGTTTCATAATTTTATGATGAGAATAGTAGAATAAATCATCCACATCAAATTTAAAGCGAAGTTCTTTACTGTAATAATAAAAAAAGAATTTTTTCTCTAAATAAATAGGCGTTTTAATATAGATATGATTATCTCGAAAATTTAATAAAACAACCCATTTTTCGAAAGGAAGAACTTGGGTTTCGGATTGATATTGTTCTAATAGTAAGTAGGAAGTATCTTTACTAGAAAAAAGAAAACTAGCTTCTAAATAAGCTTGATGTGCTAATTGTTCAGAAGGAAAACTACCTAAACTAATACGTTTTCCGCATAGAGAAATGGAAGCACGATACAGAGGGGTTCCATCCTTTTTCTTTTGTAAGTAAACTCCAGTTAACATACTAATATTTTCTCCTATCGGTTAGATTTTTTAAACAATGTGTACAAAGGTTGCTTTTTAGTAATAGTCTACACGATAAGTACAAAAATGAAAATGGGAAAAGAGTTATACAAATATCATAAAAAAGAGAAAAAAAATTGTATGGTTTGCACAAAAAAGAATAAAAGGATAAAAAAGGATAGAAAAATTTTTATCATTAATAACGAATTTTCAAAGGGCTAATTGACAAAACACCCACTTTTGTTGTAATCTTCAAGCAAATGAAACGAAACGTTTAAGCAGTTTTATGGGGGTCTGCTAAACGAAAAACTATAATTTAAGAGGATGAGGTATTGTATGTTAAAAAAGGGATTAGTAGTTTTAGGAACAGTTTTTTTAGGACTTGCAGGTGAGGTATTTGCACCAGAAACAGTAGTAAGAGAAGCAAATGCGCAGACACTAGAACTTATGAAACAAGAACTAATTCAAACAGAGGGAATTACGTCTTTAACAACAGAGGATATTTGGAAAGATGTTTATAGTACATTGATGTATGAAAATGAGCTTTCCGGACAGACAATTATAGCTCTTGCGATGGCAGAAGTAAAGAGTCGTGACTTGGAATTGATGAGCAGTACAACAGACCATATTGTAAATTATCATGGAAAGCGTTTTGCAATTACAGATGATGATTATCAAATGTTGTTACGTTTAGTAGAAGCAGAAGCTTGCGGAGAAGGTCTGAAAGGAAAAATGTTAGTAGCAAACGTTGTTTTAAATCGTTTGGAAGTTGGTTTTGGTGGAGATACTGTAAGTGATGTTATTTTTGATAAAGGACAGTTTTCTCCTGTGACGAGTGGAAAGATTTTTAGAATAAAAGTTACAGAGGAAACCGTAGAAGCAGTAGAACGTGTTCTTAATGGGGAGGACTATTCTAAAGGAGCTCTTTATTTTATGGCTCGTGATAAGGCAAGTGCAAGAGGAATTCGTTGGTTTGATAGTCAATTAAAATATTTATTTACTCATGGTGGACATGAATTCTATAAAGAAAAGTAATAATTTATCTTGCTAAAGTGGGAATGTCGTGTTAAAATAGGAAAAATTAAAACAAATACGACAAGAAGCTAGGAGAGGTAAATGATGAGCGTACGTTATAAAAGTACAAGAAATTCAGATAGCTTAGTAAATGCATCAGAGGCTATTTTAAAAGGTTTGGCAGAGGATGGCGGATTGTTTGTTCCAGATTCTCTGCCAAAATTAGATATTGCATTAGAAGAACTGGTAGGAAAATCATATCAAGAGATTGCTTATGAAGTAATGAAGCTGTTTCTTACTGATTATACGGAAGAAGAGTTAAAGTATTGTATTTCTAGTGCTTATGATGAAAAATTCGATACAAAGGAAATTGCACCAATCAAAGAAGCGGATGGAGCTTATTATTTGGAGTTGTTTCATGGTGCAACGATTGCATTTAAGGATATGGCACTTTCTATTTTGCCATATTTATTGACAACAGCAGCAAAGAAGCATAACAATCAATCTGAAATTGTTATTTTAACAGCAACTTCTGGTGATACTGGTAAGGCAGCTTTAGCAGGCTTTGCTAATGTACCAGGAACAAGAATCATTGTTTTTTATCCAAAAGATGGTGTAAGCAAGATTCAGGAAAAGCAAATGGTAACTCAGGTTGGTGAAAATACGACAGTTGTAGCTATTCGTGGTAATTTTGATGATGCACAGACAGGGGTAAAAGAAATTTTTGGAGATAAAGAATTGGCAAAGCGTATGAAAGAACAGGGTTATCAATTCTCCTCTGCAAATTCTATCAATATTGGTCGTTTAGTACCACAAGTAGTGTATTATGTTTATACATATGCGGCATTAGTAGCTAAGAAAAAGATTTCCCTTGGTGAACCAATGAATGTTGTTGTACCAACAGGAAATTTTGGAAATATTTTAGCTGCTTACTATGCAAAACAGTTAGGTGTGCCAATTCATAAGTTGATTTGTGCTTCCAATGAAAATAAAGTGTTATATGATTTCTTCCAGACAGGAACATATGATAAAAAGAGAGAATTTATTTTAACCAATTCTCCTTCGATGGACATTCTTGTTTCTAGTAATTTAGAGCGTTTGATTTATACTTGTGCAAAAGAAGATGCAAGTGTAAATGCAGATTTGATGAAACAGTTGAGAGAGAATGGAAGTTATCAGATTACAGAACAAATGAAAGAAAAACTTGGTGATTTTGTGGGTGGCTATGCTACAGAAGAAGAAACAAAGGAAACCATTCATTATATTTATGAAACAACAGGATATGTCATTGATACTCATACCGCAGTAGCAGCAAGTGTGTTCAGAAAGTATAAGGAAGAAACAAAAGATAATACATTGACTGTGATTGCTTCCACTGCTAGTCCATATAAGTTTACAAGAAGTGTTATGGAAGCGGTAGAAAATCAGACGACAGAGGTAGATGATTTTGTATTAGTAGACCGTTTAAATCAAATTTCTTTAGTACCTGTACCAAAAGCAATTGAGGAAATTCGTAATGCACCAGTTCGTCATACGATGGTATGTAATAAAGAGGATATGCAGGAAACAGTGATTCAGATTTTAGGATTGCACTAATACGTTAAAGTGAAGTAGAATATTGTAGGTAGAAAGGACATCTGTATTGTGCAGATGTCCTTTTTGTGAAGGAAAAATTACGGTAGAGTTAGAATTTTTTTAAAAAAATATGAAAATAAACCAATTATGACAAAGTCATGCCATACATTTGACACAAAGAAATTGCATTATTATAACAGGTCAAGCGGAAAGCGGTTCTGATTGAGAGTCCAGACGAGAATCGGGTGTCACATCCTAATCGATATACGATTTAAGGTGGAAGCTTAAAAAGAACAACAATCCAGTTTTGAACAAGAACAAGTCCAGACAGATGAAAGGTAACAGTGGAGAGGGGTTTAACAGAAGTTAAATGAAAATTACTTGACCTTTACAAGCTTTGTTGCTATAATCATCTTGTTATTGGAGGGACTATGTCGTAAGCTTGTTTGTTTTGAAGAACTTTGTTGGAACAGCAGCCTAATAGAGGACAGAAAAACTTGAAAAGATTACGCTAAGTCAAAAAAAACCATATATTATTTAAGGAGGAAGATATGATGAGAAGTTTCGTTAAGAAACTTGCTTTCACTATGGCTTTGTCTATGGTAGCAACAACAGCAGCACCAGCTGGTTCTG
>CALAEX010000255.1 GCA_937891165.1 uncultured Lachnospiraceae bacterium
GCCCTTGAACCAAATAAAATCACTTTTATAATATCATATTTTTCTGCTAATGAAGTTATTTCTTTTATAACTTGTTCACTAATACCCGTTTTATTCATGTTAATTCCTCTTTCATCCAATCATGTTCAAAACGATTGTGCCAAATACAAGTGGACATTTTAATTACCTCCAAATATCACTTTCACTTCTACAAGTGTATATGGTTTTACAGAAACAGAAACTTCCTCTCCTTTTATTTGAGTATCCGATGCTACTTCATTTCCATTTAAATCCACACAGAATGCTTTGGCTGGTGTTTCTTTAAATTTTAAGACTACGTTATCTTCTTTTCCTTCCATTTCATAAAATCTTACATGAGTTTCTTTCGATTTTTCTGTTGGCAATACTGCGGATAATACGCAAGATTGTGCTACAAATTCCAAAAATGACATATCCATTGGCAATACACCTTTATGTGCATTATTTGACATAAAGTATGTTGGATGATTGTAAACATTTGCTATATCTTCTACTTCTTTTGGAGAATTTTTAGCAATCGCCAATGCAACATTTACTACATGAAGTCCTCTATCTGGATATGAGTCTGGATAATTTGCTGTATTAATCAAAGAAACAGATAAACTGTCTTCGGTTACACGATATCCATATTTGCTATCTGGAATGAGTGCCAATGCAGAACCATCTTCTTTTACTCCCGCACAAAACTGTAGGGCAGGAATATCATGATTGATTGGTTTACGGTACTGTACACCACAAGGAACATCACACATAAATTCTGTACTCTTTTCCTTCATTGGAACTTGAAATGTCAATAAGTAAGTTACATCTTTTCCAGAAACTTCATTCCAATCTGCATTAATACAAAAACGAATTGCTCGTTCCCCTGCTTGCAACATAGGAGTCAGTTTCATCGTGGACTTTCCCCACTGATATGTCGCAGTAAAACCTTTTTGTAATTCTCCACTTGGGAGATTCTCTATATGCATCGCATCCGAAAGATGCTCTACTTTCAAATATCTACCAATTTTCCAAGCATCTGTAGAAGCTCTATCTAATGTAATCACAGACAAACCAGCGGAGTTATTTTTATCAATATATTCTACTCCTGTATTTTTATCTATATAAGAAATTAAACGTCCTGTCATACTAGAAAACTCTGCACGAACAAATTCATTTTCTAATACAAAGTTATCAAATGGATATTCACTTCGCTTTGCTGGCTGGCGATATACAGAATAAGAAGATGCGGTAGCTTCTCTCATTACTACAGTTGTATAACCCATCGCTGGAACTTCGGCTTCCACTAAGATACGCAGGAACTGATGGTCCCAAAACCACTGATACTGATTATCTATCATCTGATGACGAAGTGTATTTCCTTTAGAATCCTCAAATTTAATACGACGAATATCTCCAACCCAATCCCATACCGTAAGTTCTGTTACTGCTTTGCGTGTTGTTGTCGTTGGATTAAAAATGTTAAAAATACGAACTTTACCACATCCACGTTCTGGATTCGGAACACCATTATTAAATCCTACATGAAATGCCATTCCTTGTGGATTTCCAAGACCTATATTCGCTCCCATATTAAATCCACCCCCAGCACCTTCGGATTGTGTCAGTCCAATCTCTACATCTGTTTCAATTGCAGAAGTATCAATCATAGAAGCAATCTTTGTGGTAGCTTTTCCATACTGCGTTTGAGCATATGCCATCGCTCTAGAAAATTGTGCCATTGCATTTTCACGGGAATCTTGTACACAAGAACCTGTAATAATATCGTGGAAATGATTGTATAACACATTCTGCCATGCTTGTTCATGTTTTTCTTTTTTGTACAACGTATCAGCAAATGCCATCCATTTTTCAGCATCTGTCAAAATTGCTTCCGATTTTCGATTTCCACGTTTGATGCGAGTCTGTGTTGTATAACATCCTGTAGCAAAATAGTTCAATTCATGCTCGATTACTGGTAATTGTTCTCGTACACTTTCTGCTTCTTTAAAAAATTCTCGGAACGTGCCAAACTTCATCGTTGGCCAAATTGGCCACTGACTCATATCCATTGCATTTTCAATATCACGTCTAGTCGGACCACCGCCATGGTCACCCACACCATATACCACCAAACCTGTTTTAAATCCCGCACAAGTCTTAGAAACATCAATTAATCCTAAACCAATTTTTGGTATAATTCCAGAATTATACCAATATTGTTCTCGATATACTAATAACTCTTTCCCAGATGGGGATTTCCAGCGATATAAGGATTGGTCACCATCCAATGCTCGACAGTGATACATATATTTTAAACCACCAAAAGTATCTAACTCTGGAATATTTGCATTATGTCCAAATGTATCTGGTGAAAAATCAATTTCTAATTTATCTGCATCAATACCCCAATGTTCTGCTAAATAATGTTTCGTATATTGAATATGACGAAGCAATGATTCCGTGTTTGGCATATTTTTATCCGTTTCTACCCAAGCAGAGGCAGTTACTTCCCAACGACCTTCTTTTATTCGTTCTTGAATTTCTTCTTTCAACTCTTCATCATACTCTTCCACAATTTTATAAACGGAAGCTTGAGATTGAGAAAAACAAAACTCAGGATATTGTTTCATCAAATTTAAAACGGTTCGGAATGTAGAAAGCGTGATAGCTACTGTCTCATGATAGGACCACATCCAATCCATATCAATATGAGCATGACCTGCTAAGATAAGTTTATATTCTTTTGCAGTTTTAGCACATGGCATCAGCATTTGTTCTGCTTCCTTACATACACTGGCTGTCAATACTCCATCTAATTCCATCTTTTCTAAAAGATAGTCTAACGCCATTTTAATACATGTATCAAATTGATTATCATTTACTTCATTCAAACGAATGGCAAATTCTAATTCACTGATAATACGTTTGTTATATTTATTTGGAACTGTAATATGCATTTTTTCTTCTAAAGGCATACCAAAACTTTCTTCATAATGATACGATTCTCGATTTCCTCCTATCGAAGTTTTCAGTTTAATAAAATCAGACCAAAAATTCATAAAATAAACTCCTTTCTATTAGCTTTCCTGGAATATTTTATTCCACACCACGCTTAAAATGTCCTTTCGTATAAGAATCCTTCTTTACTACTTTTGTATCTTCTGAAAAAAAGGCAGAGATTACTTTTTTTACTTCTTCCTCTGATTCTATCGTAAAATCCAATCGAAAACCTGCTGGAATTTCTTTTAATTTTATTCCAAGCAATGAAAAACAAGCACTATTATAAATCACATTATAACAAGAAGAACAAATTTGTCGTACAGGAAATTCTGCTCCCATACGGTCAGAAAGAACAATTCCCTCTGTTTTTCTTCCATTAGAACAAGAAAATACATTATCTCTAATACACTGAGCCGATATCATCAATGGCATTCTACCATAGACAATAAAATCACAATCCTCTATTCCAAGTATGGATAATTCTTCTTCATTTAATTCCAATGGAGCAGTAAAACGTGTTATGTTTTTCTTTCTAAAAAATTCTTTAGCTTCTGTTTGAAATACATATAAATTATAATTTAATCGCAATTCAAACAAATTATCTAACCCATGTTCTTTCAAAAAAGTAAGTTCTTCCAAAGATTTCACTAAAAACCCATCCCAATCACTTTCATAGAAACCTTCTAATTCTGCCTGATAACGCACTTTTTCTTTTTCACGAAAAATATGTGGCAATACCAAAAATGTCTTTTTCCCTTGTTCTTTTGTTTCTTTACAACATTGTATTTGTTCCTTTAACGAAAGATTTTGTAAATCTAAATATACTGTAGAAATTCTATTATCCTCTAAAACCGCTTTCCACTGACTTTTTTCTGATACTAATGCAATCATTTCCGGCTCTTTTTTTTGCTCTTTTTCTGTTCTTTCTTCATTTTCTTGTATTGTTTCATTTAGTAATTCTCTACGATACCCTTTTAACAGTTCCTCCTTTAATTGTTCAAATGCCGTTCTACGTAATTCTTTTATTTTTCCAACAGGAAGAAATGTTTTTTCTCCAACAGTGACTTGTAATTCTTGAAAGAAAAATTCACTTTCTCCTGTTTTACTTAATTGCTCTTTGATTTTTTCTGCCGTTATTGGAGCATTTTTAGCCTCCATTACTTCTTCCCCTGTTACCGTTACTACTATATTACGCACATTTTCTGTATCTTTTCTTGGTAACAGACTACTTTTTTGATGTGCTTCTAAAGAAACTGTCAAAACAATCGGTTGATTAGGAATTGCAATACATTCTGCCTTTACTGGTCGTTGTATTTGACCTTCTACATAGGTTTCTTTCAACTGATTCAATAATACTTCATTTTTTGTTCGATAAACTTCTTGTCCTTTTTTAAGAGGAAAGCCTTTTTTTACATTTGTTTCATACGAATCTGACCGTCCTTCTATTCCAGCTTTTCCTACGGTAAATTCATAGCTTTCTCTTGAAGTTGTCCTAATTTCCAATATGTCTCCCGCATTTAAATTCTTTTCTAAATGAATCCCTGCTCGATTTCCTTGAACCTTAGCAACTTCTCCTACTTTTATCCCTGTATGATTTGGACGATTCATAGACATCATAGATGGTCCATGATATTGCATATAATATCCTTTTGTAAAACCACCTCGATTATAAAGGTCAGCCACTATATCTATCTGCTCTTGTAATAAATTTGAATGTTTCTTTAAATACTGATGAAACTCTTTTTCTCCATACTCTGTATATAAATCTGTCATCAATCGATAGGCAGCAGTTACTCCTGCCGCATACTCTGGTCGTTTCATCCTTCCTTCTATTTTAAAAGAATCTATCCCTGCTTTTATCAATTCTGGAATTTGGTCTAACGTACACATATCCTTTGGACTCAAGACATATAAACTATCCTCTTTCTTTTTTCCATCTTCTAATACAGAATATGACATACGACATGGTTGAGCACAACGCCCTCGATTTCCACTTCTACCACCAATCATACTACTAAATAAACATTGTCCAGAATAACAATAACAAAGTGCACCATGCACAAAAGCTTCAATTTCTAATGTAGTATTATTTCGTATATTTTTTATTTCTTCTAGTGACAATTCTCTTGCAGGAACAATTCTAGTTACTGGATGATCAGAAAGTGCTTTTACTCCATCCGCAGAAACCAATGTCATTTGGGTACTTGCATGAATTGGAAGTTCTTTAAAGTGTTTTGTAAGAAAATGCAGGACACCAACATCCTGCACAATTACTGCATCTACTCCTGCTCTATAGTACTTTTCTATAAACTCATAAAGTTCTTCTCTCAATTCTTTTTCTTTTAATAATGTATTAACTGTTAAGTAAATTCTACGGTCTTTTGTGTGCACATAATCTATTGCTTCTAGTAACATATCTGTTTCTGGATTATCTGCATATGCTCTTGCACCAAATTTACTTCCTCCAATGTAAACCGCATCTGCCCCTGCATTAATTGCTCCTTTTAAACTCTCTATGGAACCTGCTGGAGCTAAAATTTCAGGTTTCCTTTTTCTTTTTTCCACAAAATATTCCTATCTCTTTCTATTTTTATTTTTAGAATAATTTTTTTGTTCTAACCGAGTAATACTCATTTGAAGCTCCATATTTTCTTCTTTTAATGTTTTATTCTCTCGTTCTATGGCTTCTATTTGTTTTTCCAAATTAGAACTTTCTTCTTGTACTTCTAACTTTTCTTTTTCTATAAATTCTAAATGAGTTTCTATTTCTTCCTTTTTTTGTTGCAATTCCTGTTTTTCTTGCACTGTATTCTCTATGGTAATTGCAACTTCTGCAAATTTTTCTTCCATTTCCAATTTTTCTTGTTTTACTATCTCTAATTCCGTTTCTATTTCTAATTTTTCCTGCTCCACACTCTCTAGTTTAGCTTCTACTTGCAATTTTTCCTGTTCTATTACTTCTACTCTAGCCTCTGCTTGCAATTTTTCTTGTTCTATTACTTCTACTCTAGCCTCTGCTTGCAATTTTTCTTGTTCTATTACTTCTACTCTAGCTTCTGCTTGCAATTTTTCTTGCTCTATTGTTTCTAACTTTCCTTTTAATTCTTCTAGTTCTTTCTCCCATTCTTGTTTTTCTTGTCCCATTGCTTCTAATTTAATAGCAAATTCTGTATTCTTCTTTTGTAATTCTTTATTTTCTTTTTCTAACGATTCCAATTTTGTCTCAAAACCAATATTTTCTCGTTTTAATTCTAAATTTTCCTGTTGTTTTTCTGTATACTGAGCTAAAAGTTCTTCCTTACTTTTTCTCAATTTAAACAAATCATCTGCAATATTAATTTGAATTAACACACTTTCGATGTCTCTATCTAATCGTGCAAAACCTACTTGATGCTTTAAATCTTCTATTTTTATATTGATATAATTTGCTAAGCTCTGTAAATATTCTTCACTCTCATAGCCACCCATATTGTAAGGTTTCCCATCAATAAACACTCGAATACGATTCCGTTCTTTCATTCTCCACCTCTAATTTATGATTCCTTTTTTTGCACTGGAAGTCCAAAATGCTGATATGCCAATTCTGATACTATTCTTCCTCTTGGTGTTCGTATAATGAGTCCATTTTGTACAAGAAATGGTTCATTAACTTCCTCTACTGTTCCAGGGTCTTCACCAATCGTAGTAGCTACAGCTTCTATTCCTACTGGTCCACCATGAAACCGTTCTATCATTGCTTTTAAAATAGCTCTATCACTATTATCTAAGCCCAACTTGTCTACTTCCATATAATTCAATGCAATATCTGCGACTTCTTTTGTAATTCGATTATCAAATTGAATTTGAGCAAAATCTCTCACTCTCTTTAACAAACGATTCGCTAAACGTGGTGTACCTCGAGAACGCTTTGCTAATTCTTTTGCACCTTCCAAATCAATCTCCACTTGAAGTACTTTTGCAGAACGGATAATAATTTCTGTCAATTCCTCTACTGTATAAAATTCTAACCGATGAACTACACCAAAACGGTCACGTAATGGTGCAGTCAACATTCCTGCCCTTGTTGTTGCTCCTACTAAAGTAAACTTAGGCAATTCTAACCGAATGGATTTTGCCGTTGCTCCCTTTCCAATCACAATATCTATTACAAAATCCTCCATTGCTGGATAAAGTAATTCCTCTACTTGACGATTTAAACGATGAATTTCGTCTACAAACAGAACATCTCCCTCTTGAAGATTATTTAAAATTGCTGCCATATCTCCAGGTTTTTCAATAGCTGGACCTGCTGTAACTTTTAAACTTGTCCCCATTTCATTAGCAATAATTCCTGCTAATGTTGTTTTTCCAAGCCCAGGAGGTCCAAAAAATAAAACATGGTCTAACGATTCCCCTCTCTTTTTTGCTGCTTCAATATAAATTTTTAAATTCTTTTTTGCCTTTTCTTGTCCAATATAATCTCGCAACAATTGAGGTCTTAACGAACCTTCTATTTTTTTATCTTCCTCTATCAATTCTGTTGTAATCAATCGCTTTGCCATTTTTCTTCATCCATTCTCTATACATTTTTATAACTATTACTATAAATTTTTAAGACCTTGTTTTAATAAATCCTGTAATTGATGCAAAATATTTGCAAACTGGCGAATTGCATTCTTAGTTTTGGTCGGGACTCCAATATCATAGTTTTCAATTTGTTCAACAACTTGGTAAGCCGTTAAATTTTGAGCGCGTGCAAATTGTTTAATTTTTGCATGACATGCTTCACCAATACCACGTTTAGGGAAATTGATAACATTAAACAAAGCGACTTCATCATTTTGGTTTACTAGTAGACGCAAATAATCCAACACAATTTTAACTTCGGCACGTTCGTAAAATTTAAAACCACCCCAGACAACATAAGGAATATTATATATGCGCAAAGCTTCTTCAAAGCGGCGAGATAAAGCATTGATACGCATAAGAATTGCCGAATCAGACCATGTGCCACCGTTACGACGACATTCTAAAATATGACTGATAATACCTTGTGCTTCTTGTTTGTCGTCATAATAATCTTCATAATTGATTAAACCATCATTGATATTACTAAACAATTTTTTATCAATGCGATTGTTATTTTTAGATACTAAATCGCTAGCAAGTTTAACAATATT
>CALAEX010000256.1 GCA_937891165.1 uncultured Lachnospiraceae bacterium
ATCCACTGCATACGCCATATTAGCTACCTCCACTTCTGTTTCTATTTCAGTCTATAGTTCTATGGATTTGATTTCTTAACCATTTGTCCTAATTTTCATGAATGGTCATACCATGCAGACGAATCCTTCCTTTTTTTAGTTCTACTTCTGCTCCTGTTTGATTCGCTATCTTAATTGACGTTTGAGATTTCATCACTAATTCATTCGATGCCACGATATTAATCGCTTCTCCTGCCGAAATCACAATGTCCTTCTTTGCATCTAACAAAATTTCTCCTGTTTTCTTTAACAAAATCTTTCCTTCTCCACTTCCTGTCGCTAACAATACACCTTCCTCGGTAAATTGTACTTGATTTCCTTGTGCTGTTTCGATAGTTCTTACCTTTGGATTATCCATTGGGGCAGAAACAGTTCCTTGTTGTGGTTCATGTGCTTTTATATTTGTCACTACATAGGCTTCTTTTTCATCATCTACAGGAAAATACACTCTTACACTTTCTCCTATTTCTGGCATACAGTACCACCCACTTCCATCCGAAGAAGAAGCAACCGTTGAAAATGGAAACCAATACGGTTCTCCACTCCCTGCATCTAGTTCCATCTCTACTTGTACTTTATCTCTTGCCACTGCCACAATTTGTCCATCTACAGAAATACCCGTAAGTTTTTCATTAAAATAGGGCAAAATTTTCATCGCCTCTTTTTGACTTAATCGATACTGACTTACTAATAAACCATCTTTTAATGTTCGTTTCACTTCTTTGATATACCATGAGTTTCCTTTATAACAAACTTGACTACCTAACGATGCAATATCATAACTTTCTACTTGATATTGTACTGTTTGGGCACAAGAAAGTTCTGCAAATCCATTCTCTTTTCTTGCATTTAACTCTTCAAAATTTTGAAAAAGTTCAAACGGATAGGCATCCCAATTCCAATCTTCTGTCATTTTAGATTCTCCCATTTGCAAACGTACTGCATCAAAAGCAGGGTCAGGATATACTGGTGCATAATACTTCGAAAAGATTCTCTTTAAAAACTCCCAATCTGTTTCTCCATACTGCATTAATAATTGCCCTATCGAAACATTTGGAATATGTAATTTGTAATCACAACCCGGATATGTTTTCATTACCTCATCTACTAGTTCCTTTACTTTCATTGCTGGATTTTGGAATGCTCGAAATCGTTTCTCTGTGTCCATAATTCTAGTAGCGTCCCATGCCTCTAAAAAAAGAATCCTACTATCCCCATCTTTTTTCGTAGAAATTTCATCAATCACTCCATAAAATAAAGGTTTGATTTCTCCCTCTTGAACATATAATAACGTCATCGTTTCGCCAATGCCATGCAAATCATTTTCTTCTATTTCACTATGGAGTACTGCTTCTAAATATAAACTAGCATGTTCTCCCGACCGTTGTCTAATATCCAACGTACGAATATACGTTGTTTGAATAAACGAAAGAAACAAATCTTTATACGTTATCGCTTCGTTCTTCCACTCCATCTTGTTCTACCCCTTTCTTCTGTTGCATCCAATGGTCAAGCTCTATGACCATTGCTTCTAAAAAAAGCCCATACTTATCTACATCTTGTTGCATACAATTATAATTTCCAGCAAATCCTAACCACTGCTCTTTAAATCGAAATAAAATATTCCATACACTACTGTCTTTAGCAGGTACTTCAAAACAAATATATTCTAAAAAATGCAGACTAACTTTTTTCGTAATATTCGCATACATACGATTCGCTGCCATGCCATTTACTAATAGATTTGCCCATTGGTCTACGGTGTTTGCTTGTCGTTGTTCTTCACCCCATGTCACAATCTGACTCACATTTTTATCACGATTTACTAAAATAAAACCACTTTCTTCCTCTTGAGACGCTTGATAAAAATTTTTAAAAATCACAAAAGGAAGTTCCTCTTTAAAATATGGTTTTATGTCAAACTCTAACACAAGTCCATCTTCTAACTCTATTTTTTTATTCTGTATTCCCTCTCTTGCTTCCTCGATAGTCAATTTTTTCTTTTCTACCTGTTCTTCTTCCCTTTCTTCCTGTGCTTTGATTCGACGCATTCGGTCTAACATAGCAATCTTTTCATCTAATCGCATCCTTTTTTCTCCTTTCCACTACCAAAGCATCACTGGACGCTTTCCTTTCTCCTGTTCTTTTTTGTGTGATTGTCCTGATATTTGTAACTTTAACACTTCCCTAAGACCTTCATACAGTGCTTGATTTCCCTCTCTCACCTCTGTCCCTACTCTAGCTTGTAAATAAGTACCAATAAAATCTGCCGAAACTTTTCCCTCATTTGCCATCACATTCATAGCAAAACTAATATCATAATAGTCTTGGCTTTTCATTTGTAATATCTCTTTTGCAAACTGCTTCATAATATTAGGATGCAAGGTAGGTTGTCCATAAGAAGCATAAGGTACTTGAATGAAATTAATCGTGTCATACTCGGTTGCATAATCTTCAAAACTTTCATACCCATGACGAAGCCTTGCTCCTTCTTGTAACCGAAAATGACATAATTCCATTTCACAAGCAGAATCGGGCTTCTTCTCATCCAGTAAAATTCGAGTTTTCCCCTCCACTTTTCCTTCCTCTTGAAGTTCTGCTAAAAACTGCACCTTTAAATATCGTACCCTATCTTCAAAATCACAATCTAAATGATATGGTTGCTCCATAAAATAAAGCTTCTTCGCATAATAAAGAATACCCGGCTCTATCGTTAATCGTTTCACATCCCACGAAATTTGACAACCACTCACTATACCATCACTA
>CALAEX010000257.1 GCA_937891165.1 uncultured Lachnospiraceae bacterium
AAAAAATAAATTTTAAATATGGGGGATGTTGCAACATCCCCCACATAAATATTAATTACATCCATCAATTCCACAACACATACCAAATCCAAAATCCTCTTGATTTCGATTTTCCAAAATGCTTATCATTTCTTCTTTTGTATATTCACTAATACTTATCTGTTCCCCATTGATATAAATACTAGGTACTCCCATTACTTGCAATACTGTTCTAGAATAGGAAACTGCCTCTTTTTCCACTTTAGAATAAGTACCTGATTCTAATGCTTGCTTAAATTCAATGGCATTTAATCCAATACGCTCTGCTAAAGAAACTAACACTTCTATATCTCCAATATCTTGTTCCTCTACAAAATATGCTTGATACATTAAATCATTATAGCTATCACCTAAGCCTTTGTCACAAGCAAAATACCATCCTTCAAATGCTAGACGAGTATATGGTCTTGGCACTACCTTTGGTGGTAATTTCATATCCAATCCTAACTTTTTACATGGCTCTACTAACACTTGATACTTTGCCCTACGCTTTTCATCATGATAAGTATCCACCCGTTCCTTTGGCTCTACCGTAAGTTCTAAAGGTTGCCATGTAATTTGTGCCTCAATTCCTGTTTCTGCTAATGCCTGCTTTAAGGCTTCCTTTGCTACAAAACAGTATGGACAAACATAATCGGAAACAAATACAATATTCAACATACTATGTACCTTCCTTTTCCTATTTATTACGTAAAATAATTTTACCTTCTACTTCCATGACTGGCTCATCCCATATAATCTCACCAACACTATCTGCAATAATTGTACCAGATTTTGGATTTTTTACAGATAAAATATGTCCTTGAATTTCTGCTTCTACTTCGGAATATTCAAATGCAAGGTCAGTATCCTCCATTGTGCAATTAATCAATTTCAAATTCTTGCAATAACACAATGGCTGTGTTCCAATAATTTTACAATTAATCAAAGTTAAATCTTCGGAAAACCATGCTAAATATTCTCCCTTTAATATAGAATCTTTCACTGTAATATTTTTTCCATGCCAAAATGCATCTTTTGTGTCTAAATAGGAGTTTGTAATGGTCATGTTTTCTACATACTGAAAAGAATATTTTCCTCTCATTTTTAGTTCATCAATTTCCACATTTTTACATTCAAATAAAAAATATACCGAATCCATTTCTGAACGGCGAATCGAAAGATTTCTAGTTCTCCAACCAAACTCTGGCGAAATAGCACTACTATCCTCAATCTGAATATTTTCACACTCTCTAATACATTTGATACCATCCATCTTTGTATTCTTAATCACACCATCATAAGAATACCAAATCGCAGCTCTTGTCAATTCATCCATGCTTACATTATCTAACTCAAATCCCCTTACATGCCATAACGGATAACGCAATGAAAAATCACAATTCTTTACTGCTATATTTCTCGTTTCCTTTAACACCGACTCTCCATCTGCTGGACCAGCAAATGTACAATCTACTACTTCTGTATTTTTGATATGATATAATGCACGTTCTTCATCAAAGGTTTGATTTTTAATCATATGTTCCATCTTTTTTCTCCATTCTTTTTCTTCAAATATTTTTCCAATCGGCATACATAATAATTGTTCTTTTGATTTATCATATAATACACCTTCTTCTGAAGTATAAAATAAATTACCTTCTTCTACATTAATTCCTTCTAAACTGTCACAGGATATCCTTGAATTTCCTCCGGTACTACTACTTCTAACAAATCATAACCAGTAAAATTTGTAATGGTTACTTCTTAATTCTGTATTATGTACTCAAAATTCCCTTCTTTTCCTTCTATAACTGTTTCTATTATATTTGTTTCTATTTCTTTTATGTATTTTTCTGGTACTTGCTCATATGTCTTTCCAAATCGATAATAATTAATTGTTCCACCTTTTGCAATATTATCTTCTACTTGTGGGTCAAATACATATACAATTTCATCAATTACCATTTCGCACCATGCATGACCCGTATAGCCACCCCCTGCCTTGCTTGTTTGTCCTCCTACAACATAACAATCTAATCCTATTGCCTGCATAAGCATAGCAAATGTTGCAGAATAATCATCACACACTCCTATATGTCCTACTAACATTCCATATGCACGAGCCTCATCCTCATAACCAAAAAAAAGTGCCCAAATATCCATTGCTTCATTCATACCATAACTACAATGATTAATAAGGTAATCATAACATGTTTTTACTTTTTGATAAGTTGTCATTGTATCAGTTAAAATTTCACCAAATAATTTATCTATTTCTTCATTCAATGGCTCATAATTACTTGTTCTTGGATTTAAAACAGCATTATTTAAAATATTTTCTATATTATCTATCTTTTGTGTTGGTACTTCCTTTAACAATGGTTCATCTTGTAAATAATTTTTACTTACATAACCATCTTTCCCATTATAGTTAATAAGATACCATCCTGTTTTCTCTGACTGACCTATAACCTTTACTTCTTCTCCTTTATTCAAGCTTCCTATCTTATCATAATCAGTAGAATGACCACTTCGTACATTCACACCAGACGATACATACATTGTTTTATTCAATGGCTTAATACCGACAGTTACTTCTACTTCTCCTGTCATTTGATTACTTAAAGAAAATGTAATCGTTGCCTTGCCCACTGCAATTCCTGTCACAACACCGTTTTTATCTACAGTTGCAATATTCTTATTCGAAGATGTCCATGTAGGATTTAATTTTTTCCATGTAGATGGTGCACCCAAAAATTTCAAATCCTGTTTTCCTCCTACTTCAAGATATAACTGTGTAATACTATCACTTTTAGAAGTACTTTCCTGAGCAACAATCCGTAATTCGTTTGCTGCTATTGCAGTATTAGTTCCTGATGCTATTGTAGTAACCACCATGGCTAAAATAATACCTACTACACTATTTTGATATATTTTTCTCATCTGTTCTCCCTCTTTTTTTATTCATTTTCTTTTTATTTTACAATAAATTGATACTCTGTCAAGAAAAAAATGTTAGTAAAATCTTCTTTACTATTATTATTCATCCGAATTATCAAACTACTTCCATTATTTTTAATTTATACCTTAAAAATCCATAAAATTTCTACTTATTTATTTTGATATGATATATTATTTTATTTTGCATAATTTCCCATCTACTTTATTACTTGCATTATTTCTAATATCTATATAAAATAAAAGCTATCAAAACGCTATTGGAGGACACTGCTATGTCAAATATAATAGAACTTACTGATTTTTCAGCACCTGAACTAGATGTTTATACACGTTTCAATGAAGCTCAACTTTTTCACTTTTATGAACCACAAAAAGGACTTTTCATTGCGGAAAGTCCTAAAGTCATTGAACGTGCTTTAGATGCAGGTTATATTCCCATTTCTTTTTTATTAGAAAAAAAGCATATAGAAGGGGAAGCAAAGAATATTCTTGCTCGTTGTAAAGAAGTTCCTATCTATACAGCTACTTTAGATGTATTAACCAAAATAACAGGATTTCCATTAACACGAGGAGTTCTTTGTGCCATGTACCGTCGTTCTCTCCCCAGTGTAGAAGCCATTTGTGCCAATGCTACTCGAATTGCCGTTTTAGAAAATGTTATGAATCCAACTAATGTAGGTGCTATCTTCCGTTCTGCGGCAGCACTTCATATAGATGCTCTATTACTTACTTCTGCTTGCAGCGACCCTCTTTACCGTCGTTCCATTCGTGTCAGTATGGGGACGGTATTTCAAATTCCTTGGACATTTTTTGAAAAAGAAAACTCTTTCTCTTATCTAAAACAATTAAACAACTTAGGCTTTTCTACGGTTGCTATGGCATTAACAGATAATTCTATCAGTATTGATGATCCTAGATTACTGTCTGAAGAAAAACTTGCGATTGTTCTTGGAACAGAAGGTGATGGTCTTGCTCCACAAACAATTGCCAACTGTGATTATACCGTACGCATTCCAATGTCACATGGCGTAGATTCTTTAAATGTCGCTGCTGCTAGTGCCGTTGCCTTTTGGGAGCTTAGAAAACGATAATATCATCATTAGATAAGAGAAAAAGTATCTATTTTTAATGTTTACGAAAAAAAGAGCAAACCTTTTGGTCTGCTCTACTTTTTGTTTGTGTTTGTGGGTTTTATAACTTAAATTATTTGTAACTTCGAACTACTTTCTTAAACCTAATCTTTCGATTAACTTACGATATCCTTCCAAATCTGTTTTCTTAAGATAGGAAAGTAAGCCACGTCTCTGACCTACCATCTTAAG
>CALAEX010000258.1 GCA_937891165.1 uncultured Lachnospiraceae bacterium
AGTATCAGTGCCAGAGAAAGTTGTAGTACCAGAAATAGTACCAGAAGTACCAATGTCAGAAGAAGTTGTAGTACCAGAAATAGTACCAGAAGTATCAGTGCCAGAGAAAGTTGTAGTACCAGAAATAGTACCAGAAGTACCAATGCCAGAAGAAGTTGTAGTACCAGAATTATTATCAGAAATGTCAGTAGCACAAGAAACTATGACAGAGTTATCAAATATAGAAGATATGGAAATACCAGAATTGCCATCGATGGAAGAGTTGGATTTGCCAGTTTTGGATGATATTGTAGTAGAAGAAGAACCAGCTGCACTGCCAGTAATGGATTCTGACCCAAATAAAATGATGACACCAGATGATATTGCAAAATTGTTAGCTTCTATGGGAATGTAACAAAAAGGGCTTGTCGGAAAATAGATAAAAGCTCTTGATTTATTTGATATCTTCTAGGACACGCTCTCGCTCGGAGCGAAACGGAGCAGTACTAGGCTCGAAAAAACCTCGCCAAGGACTGCCGTTTCTTTACGGTCCTTATCAGATATCAAATAAATCAAGAGCGTTGTCTATATTAGTTTTATTTTCCGATTGCCCCTTTTTTTATTTACGATTCCATTTACGGTAATAAGCTTTTTTTCTTCTTTGATATGGAATTTCTACCATAATCATATATAATCCAATAACAAGAACGACAGAACCTATAATAATAGCAATAATAAGAGGGCGAAGATTGCGTTCCTCTGTATTTGTAATACCAGAGGCATTCGTGAGGGTAGAGTCATCTTTAGAAAGGTTTTTGTCAGAGTTAGAGGAGTTAGTTGGTGATTGTGTTAAGTTTGGAATAGGAGTTGGTGTATTCGTTGGTATTACAACCATTTCGTTTTCACTATAATAAAGGATATCAGCACAACCAACATAATTATCTGCATAGTAATAAGAAATTTCACCAATTGGATTTTTACCTGTGGAAAACGCACTGATTGGATTTAAGGTAACTTTTTTTGTTAGGTCACTGTAGACAGCATTTTTTGGAAGCACTAAAGAAGTGTCATTTACGGATAAAGGAGAAGAAACATCAGAAATAAGTGCTTCTTCATCTTCAAATAGCATTGGAAATGCATTTTTCGATTCCGTCTCAGATGCTTCTAGAGGAGTTAGTGTAAAATTATCAAAAGCATAATCTAAGAGAGCAATTGTTTCATTATATACCGTATCGGAATTTGGTGCTTTCATAATAACACAAATTAAAGTCATGCCATTCCGTTCCGCACAAGTAACTAAACAATTTCCTGCTTGAGAAGTAGAACCTGTTTTTCCAGCAAAGACTCCTTCATAAGCAATTCGTTTACGAATGATTTGGTGAGTATTTCCGATATCTCTTGCAACATTTAAGTTTGTTGCAGGAATTTGATGATAATAAGAGCCAGAAATTCTACGAAATGTTGTATATTCAATTGCTTTTCTTGCAATTAGAGCAAGGTCATACGGGCAAGAGTAATGTTCTGGGTCATCTAAACCGTGGGGATTTGCAAAGTGTGTATTGACACAACCTAATTCTTTTGCACGTCGATTCATGAGTGAAACAAAGTTTTCTATTGTACCACCTACGTGTTCTGCAACGGCATAAGAAACTTCATTTGCAGAAGCAAGTAAGATAGCATATAATGCATTTTCCATATCAATTTGCTCACCCTCTACTAAACCAGCACGGCTACTGTCCCAACCAATACTATAAATAGCATCATGAGAATGTGTTATAATATCAGAAAGAGGACATTGTTCAATGGATAATAAGCAAGTCATAAGTTTCGTAGTACTAGCTGGATGGAAAGTATCATAAGCAGCTTTATTGTAAAGAACACAACCCGTAGATGCTTCCATTACAATTGCTCCTCCACTTGTAATTTCAGGCGGTGTAGGCCATTTTACTACAGAACTATCTGTTTCTTCTGCTAAAGCAGTCATAGGAAGAGAGGAGAGCAAAACAACAATAATTAAAAAGGTAGATAATATTTTTTTTAAGCGATAGTTCATAATTTCCTCGGTTTTTTTATAAGGTGTTTAAAATGTGTTCGATATCTGCTTTAGAAACAACACCTACCGATTTATTGACAACTTCGCCATTCTTAATATAAAGAAGTGTTGGAATGGACATAATGCCATAGTTTTGTGCCGTATTTGGTGCATTATCTACATTTAATTTTCCAATTTTTACTTTGCCTTCATAGTCTGTAGCAAGAGCTTCTACAATAGGTGCAAGCATTTTGCAAGGACCACACCAATCGGCATAAAAATCAACTAATACTGGAATGTCAGAAGACAGTGCTTCTTGATTAAAATTTTCGTCTGTAAAATGAAATGCCATAATAATCCTCCTTGTTTTTTCGAGAGAAAACTCTCGTATCAATGTTTTTTGTTTTGGTTTCTTTTTTTAGTATGTTCATTTTCCTGTGGATTAATCAATCGAAGTACTTCCTGAAGAGACTGATAGATAATGAGAGCTTGTCGGTTCATATTAGGATGGTCAGAAACATAATCTGCCATTCTACGTTTAAAAGAATAAGCCATAACAAAATCTCCTTATAGAATTACTATTAGTATATTCAGAAATTCGTCAGAAGAATCCGAATGTTTACCTTTATTAGCGGTATGCTACTAAACGGAAAATAGGATTGCCGAGGGAAGAAAATTTTTCTTCGTATTCTGTCATAATATTACCTTCTGCATATTCACTATGGTGCAGGTCAAAGGTAACGTCTTTTAAGTTCCAACCAGCCTCTGGTACTTGTTCTAAAGAAAAATCAAATAAAATTCGGTTGTCTGTTTTAAACATAACAACTCCTTCTTTTGCAAGAATTTGGTCATAACGAGCAAAAAATTCCGTAGAGGTTAGTCTGCGTTTCGCATGTCGGTCTTTTGGCCATGGGTCTGAAAAATTTAAATAAATTCTTGCTATTTCGCCAGTTCCAAAAATTTCTGTTACATTTTTTGCATCTTCACAAAGGTAAAAAAGATTGGAAAGTTCTTCTGTTTGTTCTCTCTTTTCTAAAGCACGTACTAAAACGCTGTCATAACGTTCCATGCCAATATAATTGATATTAGGGTTTTGCCTAGCAAGTTCCGTTAAAAAACGTCCTTTTCCCATACCAATTTCTATATGAATGGGATTAGTATTCCCAAAGAACTCTTTCCAATGACCTTTTTTTGTAATTGCATCATGAATAACAAGAGGACTTTCTAAAATTGCTTCTTTAGCCCCTTTTACTTTTCTAAGTCTCATTTTTCCTCACAATCTGCCGTGTAGTGGCATTTCTAAAGTATAATTGCAAACATTTCAGGGATGTATTTAACAGATATCATATTACTATTTTTTTTGTGATACGTCAATGAAAAGAAAGTGAAAAATAAAAAAAGCACAAGCTTTCGCTGTGCTAATTGCAATAATAAAATTATTCCACCGATGTGGGTCTTTGCAGACGGTTTGAATAAATTTTTATTTGAACTTATGATGTTAGTTTGTATGGTTTCAAACTATTATTAGTTTATTAGAAAAGAAAGAAAAAGTCAATTATTTTTTTTAGATTTACAGAAGAAGTCGTTACTATTCAGACTTTTATTATAAAGCCTACTTTTCTTGTATCTTCTAGGACACGCTTTGTGCTCGTGGCGAAATGGAGCAGTACTAGGCTCGAAAAGACCTCGCCAAGGACTGCCGTTTCTAAATGGTCCTTGCCAGATACCAAGAAAAGTAAGGCTTTTGCTTAATAGTTTACTTTATGGCTGAATAGTAACAAGAAGTCATGTTAAAAAGTAGAAAATAAAATAGGTTTTGTGTTATAATAATTCACAATATTATATGAAATAACTTTATAGAAAGGAATTGGAGATATAAAAAATGGAACAGGAGTATTATTTGGGATTAGATATTGGGACGGGTTCTGTTGGTTGGGCTGTAACGGATAGTGAATATCATCTGTGTCGAAGACATGGGAAAGATTTGTGGGGGATTCGTTTATTTGAAACAGCCAATACAGCTGAGGAACGAAGAATATTTCGTTGTAATAGAAGAAGATTGGACAGGCAAAACAGAAGAATTCAATTATTACAAGAAATTTTTTCGGAGGAAATTACAAAAGTTGATGCAGGATTTTTTCAGCGTTTAAAAGAAAGTAAATATGTTCCAGAGGATAAAAGAGATTTAGAAGGAAATATTCCAGAATTACCTTATATGCTTTTTATAGACAAGAATTATACAGATAAAGAGTTTCATAAAGAATATCCAACAATTTATCATTTGAGAAAAGAATTAATGGAATCAGATACATTGAAAGATATTCGATTAGTATATCTTGCTTTACATCATATTATAAAGCATAGGGGACATTTTTTATTTGCAGGGATTGAAGCGGAAAAAGTAACAGATTTTTTATCTGTCTTTTCAGAGTTTATGCAACATATAAAAGCAGAGGAATTAGAATTTGAAATACCATGCAATGAAGAAACTGCTCATATAGTAGAAATTATTTTAAGCGATGAAACATTGACAAAAACAGCAAAAGCAACAAAATTGATACAAGAATTACAGGCAAAAAGTAAATGTGAAAAAGCTATTTTAAAGTTGTTAGCAGGTTGTAAAGTAAAATTAAGTGATATTTTTTCAAATTCAGAGTATGACCAAAATGAAAAAAGTCAAATTTGTTTTTCTGAAGCAGGTTATGAGGAATACAAAGATGTGGTAGCAGAGGAATTAGCAGAACAGTACTTAGTGATTGAAGCAACAAAAGCAATTTATGATTGGTCAGTGTTAGTGCATATTTTAGGAAGTGAAAAAACATTATCTGATGCAAAAGTAAAATTATATGAAAAACATGAAAAAGATTTAAAGTATTTAAAACAAATAGTAAAAGAATATTTACCACAAGCTTACAAAACGGTTTTTGTAAAAACAAGTGATAAGTTAAATAATTATGTAGCTTATATTGGAATGACGAAAATAAATAGGAAAAAGATATTAGAAAGTAAACGTTGTTCTAAGGAAGAGTTTTATGCTTTTTTAAAGAAAGAAGTTTGTGGAAAACTACCAGAGAATATCGCTGATGAGTTAAAAAAAGAATTAGAACTAGGAACATTTTTGCCAAAGCAAGTAAGTAAAGACAACGGAGTGATTCCTTATCAGTTACAGTTGCAAGAATTAAGGGCAATTATTTTAAAGGTTGGTGAATATTATCCATTTATAAAAGAAAATGCAGAAAAATTAGAACAAATTTTAACTTTTAAAATCCCATATTATGTAGGACCATTGAATGTGATACAAGAAGGAAATGAAAAATTTTCTTGGGCGAAACGAAGAATAAATGAAAAAGTGTATCCTTGGAATTTTGAGGAAGTTATTGATAGAGAAGAAAGTGCAGAAAGATTTATTCGTCGAATGACAAATAAATGTACTTATTTGACAAAAGAAGATGTATTGCCAAAAGAATCGTTATTGTATAGTAAATTTATGGTATTGAATGAGTTAAATAATGTTCGTATCAATGGAGAAAAAATTTCTGTAGAATTAAAACAAAAAATTTATGAGAATGTATTTCAAAGATATCGTAAAGTGACAATAAAACGATTGAAGGAATATTTAAAACAGGAAAGTTTTGGAAAAGAAATTGAAATTTCAGGAATAGATGGGGATTTTAAATCTTCTTTAAAGGCATATCATGATTTTAAAGAGAAATTAAGTGGAGTTACTTTAACGAAACAGCAAAAAGAGGAATTGATATTAAATATTACATTGTTTGGTGAAGATAAAATATTATTAAAGAAACGAGTAAAACGATTATATCCAAAGTTCTCCGAAGGACAGATAAAGGCAGTTTGTAATTTGAATTATAAAGAATGGGGACGATTATCGAAAAAGTTTTTAGAAGAGATAGAAAGTGTAAATCCAGAAACTGGAGAATATATGGGTATTATGCGATTTTTATGGGAAACAAATGAAAACTTAATGCAGTTATTAAGTCAAAAATATTCTTTTGTAGAACAAATAGAAAAAGAAAACAAGTGTATACCAGATAGTAAGATTAACTATGCTGTAGTGGAAAAAATGGCAGTATCTCCCGCAGTAAAAAGACAAATTTGGCAAACAGTGCAAATTGTGGAAGAGTTACAAAAGGAAATGGGAAGTATGCCAAAACGCTTATTTTTAGAAGTTGCAAGAGAAAAGAAGGATACTGGAAGAACACTTTCAAGAAAAGCACAATTGCTGTCTCTTTATCAAAATTGTAAACAGGAAGAACGTCAATGGATTCGTGAGATTTCTGATAGGAATGAACATGATTTTAAGAGTAATCGTTTGTATTTTTACTATACACAAAAAGGAAGATGTATGTATTGTGGAAAACCAATTGATTTAGGAGAACTGTGGGATAAAAATTTGTATGATATCGACCATATTTATCCACAGTCTAAAGTGATGGATGATAGTTTAAATAATCGAGTATTGACTTGTAAAACGTGTAATGCAAATAAAACAGATATTTATCCATTACGTGCAGAAATAAGAGAAAAAATGCAACCATTGTGGAAAACTTTTTTAGAGGGAAAATTTATAGAAAAAGAAAAATATAATCGTTTAATACGAACAGAGGAATTTTCTTCGGATGAATTAGCGGGATTTATTAACAGACAGTTAGTAGAGACAAGCCAAAGTATTAAAGCGGTAGCAGAACTTTTAAAGCAAATGTTACCAAAAACAGAAATTGTATATGTAAAAGCAAAGAATGTATCTGCGTTTCGGAAAGATTTTGAATTTATAAAAGTTCGAGAAGTAAATGATTTTCATCATGCACAAGATGCTTATTTGAATATTGTAGTTGGCAATGCGTATCATGTAAAATTTACTAAAAATGCGGTGAATTTTATGAAACAAAATACAGGAAGAAGTTATAATTTAAAAAGAATGTTTACTTCAAAAGATATTGTGAGAGGAACAGAAGTAGCATGGCGGACAGGAGAACAAGGCACAATTAATACAGTAAAAAAGGTAATGAAAAAACATAGTATTTTGTTTACTCGAAGAAGTTATGAGGTACAAGGGGCTTTATTTGACCAACAAATTATGAAAAAAGGAAAAGGACAAGTACCAATTAAATCTAGTGAAGAACGCTTATGTAGTATTGAAAAATATGGCGGGTATAATAAGGCAACAGGTGCGTATTTTATGCTTGTAGAATCAGATGGAAAAAAAGGAAAACGGACTCGTTCTATCGAATATATTCCATTATACAGAAAAAAGGAGTTAGAACAAAGTGAAGAAAAAATGATGGAATATTTGACAAAAGAATGTAAGTTAACTAATCCACAGATTAAAATTGCTAAAATAAAAATAGATACCTTATTTTGTGTGAATGGATTTAAAATGCATTTATCAGGAAGGTCAGGGGATAGATTAATTTTTAAAGGAGCAAATCAGTTAATTATTAGTGAACAAATGGAAAAGGTTTTACACAAAATAGGAAAGTTTATGGAACAGAAAAGAGAAAATAAAGAGTATAGACTTAATGAGTATGATGGAATAACCAATGAAGATTTACTTGATTTGTATGAAATGTTTCAAGATAAATTAAATGGAAATTTATATGGAAGTCGTTTGGAAGCACAAGGAGAAACATTAAAAAAAGGGAAAAAACGATTTGAAGATTTGAGTATGGAGGATAGATGTAGTGTATTATATGAATTAGTTCGGTTATTCCAGTGTAATAGTGTGAAAGCAGATTTATCATCTATTGGAGGAGCAAAAGGAGCAGAATTGGCTAGATTATCAAAAGTTATTGATAAATGTGAGTCTATATTTATTATTCATTCATCTATTACAGGCTTGTATGAGCAAATTATTGATTTAAAAACAGTATGAGTTGGCGAATCGTTGTTATTACAAAAGTGGCGAAATTAGATTTGCAGTTAGGATTTTTAGTAGTTCGTGGAGAAGAAACAATAAAAGTCCATTTAAGTGAAATTGGAACATTGATAATTGAGAATACCGCAGTATCTTTAACAGCTAGTTTACTTGCCGAATTAGTAAAGAGAAAAATTAAAGTTATTTTTTGTGATGAAAAAAGAAATCCACTTTCGGAATTAGTAGGGTATTATGGTAGTCATGATACAAGTAATAAAATTCGTAAGCAGATTGTTTGGAAACAGCAGACAAAAGAAGCTGTTTGGACAGAAATTGTAACAGAAAAAATAAGAAAACAAAAAGAACTATTAGAGTATTTAGGAAAGGAAGAGGCAAAATTATTATCTTCTTATTTACATGAAATGACATGGAATGATACAACGAATAGAGAAGCACATGCAGCAAAAGTATACTTTAATGCATTATTTGGTATGGATTTTACACGAACTGCGGATAATGTAATTAATGCAGGACTAAACTATGGATATACTGTTATGTTATCCGCATTTAATCGAGAAATTGTTGCAAATGGATATGTAACACAGTTAGGATTATTTCATGATAATATGTTTAATCCATTTAATTTAGCTTCGGATTTAATCGAACCATTTCGGATTTTAGTGGATAAAGAAGTTCTTAAGATGGAATTTCAGGAGTTTGGACATGAGCAAAAAATGCAGTTAGTAAATGTGCTAAATCAAGAAGTAGTGATTGATGGGAAAAAACAGTATGTGAATAATGCAATTAAGATTTATTGTAGAAGTGTATTTGAAGCTTTAAATGCAGATGATAGTTCTTGCCTTCAATTTTATAAAAGTGAGTTATAGATTTATGCGTGTATTAGTGATGTTTGATTTGCCTGTAGGAAGCTCTGAACAAAGAAAAGAATATACAAGGTTTCGGAAATTTTTAATTAAAAATGGTTTTTTGATGATGCAAGAGTCTATTTATTGTAAATTGGCATTAAATGCTACGGTTGTAAATGCTATCAAAGACCAAGTATATAAAAATAAGCCAAAAGAAGGTTTAGTCCAGCTTTTGACAATTACAGAAAAACAATATGAACGAATGGAAATCATTGTAGGTTCGGGGCAGAAGGAAGTATTAGAAAGTGATGAAAGGCTTGTGATTTTTTGAAATTAGTACATAATGATTTACAAATGCAACTAAAGTTGATAGAAAATGAAGCAATCGTTTGGGTGATAGAAGCACCCAAACGATTGAGGCGTTATGTAAAAGAATTGTGGCAACAGACAGAAGGAGGAGAAGGAGAATTTGTATTGTCTGCAAATGGAAAGTTATTGGATATTGCAAAACAGATGGAATTTATATTAAATCCATTGGATATTCAAGTGAACGAAAAACGTTGCTGGAATAAAGTTTGTTCTCAGTTGAAAGAGTTAGCATTTGCAGAACAACATTATATAAAAACACAACAGTTATTTACAACGATTTATCAGTATTTTCTTTCTTTAGAACAGGATTGTGAAATGGAATTTTGTTGTGATGGAGAACTGGATTTTATACAGTTATTAAAAGCTACAGGAATAAGACTAGAAGAATGTAATGATAGTTTGGTAGAACATTTAGCACAATATATGAAAGCAGTAACCAAATTGTTAAAGAAAAAGATTATTGTATTTGTCAATTTATCTGCCTTTTTAGAAAAAGAAGAGATAGAACAGTTAATACAACAGGCATTTTATTTAAAGGTATATGTGATTTTGATAGAACCTAGAGAAATAGACTTGGAAATATCAAAAAAATGTTATATAATTGATAAAGATAGTTGTGAAATCTATTAAAAAATATTTGAGTACCAGAATTTTGAGCTAGATGAGGGCTTGTCTTCTTGAACAATTTGAGGTTTGCGGTTTGAGGTTTGAGAATGATGTTAATTTGTATGGTATTCAAACTATGGGCAATTTTGCAGAAGCACAGGGAAAGGTTTGAGAATGATGTTAATTTGTATGGTATTCAAACGGAAGAATCTATTGAGTTAGCGAATGACTCGTTTGAGAATGATGTTAATTTGTATGGTATTCAAACCATTGCCGAATAACCCAAAAGCATTATATATGTTTGAGAATGATGTTAATTTGTATGGTATTCAAACTTTGAAAAAATATTCTGTGTTGTAAAATTTTTAGGAATAGGTCTAGTAGATGGTTTGAGAATATAAGGAAACTTAAAGAAAATAAAAAAAGCACCAACCCCAGCTTATGCTAAAATCGGTACTTACAAATGCGTCTTCAGGGGCTCGAACCCTGGACACCCTGATTAAGAGTCAGGTGCTCTACCAACTGAGCTAAAGACGCATTTCCTAAACACAAGTAGAATTATACACTATGATTAAGAAAAATGCAAGTGTTTTTTGAAAAAAAATAAATTTTTGTTACTATGCCTTGATTCATTTGCTTTTTTCTGTATTTATGAGAACATACATCCCTGAACATCTGATGAACGAGTATCAAATCTATACGGGACTTATTGCAGGCGTCAGAATATTAGCAAAAGCAATCGAGGAATGTATTAACGAAGGTCTGCTTGTAGAACCTGAAAACAAGGTTGGGGCAGAAGGTGTGCTGATGATTGTGGAAAAATAAAACGATGCCGCCTGCAACAAAGCGGGCGGCATTGAACTTTTTTCAAATAATTTGTCCCCAAACTTTAACCAACGGCTACTTCGTTCCACTATATAAGTGAAATCACCGGTGATTAAGCAAAAAGGAGGTGTAAAGTTGGATAAACACGAACTTGATACTAAAATTGCAGACATAGCAAAATCACTATTATCATATTGTATGGCTCGAACTTCTAATCACTTTGAAGCAGAGGATTTGGAACAAGATATTATATTAGAAATTTACAAGTCTGCTGATAACATTCGTAATGCAGATGCATTTTATGGCTTTATGTGGGCGGTTGCGGGTAATGTGTATAAGCAATGGTGCAAAAATAAAGCAAGAAATAAAGAGTGCGAACTAACAGATAATTTATATGACGAGGTTAAATTTTGGGATGACGAAAATTCTGAATTATATCTGTTACGCCGAGAATTGACGTTACTTACTGAAAAGTATCGTAGAGCTGTCATACTGTATTATATCGAAAACAAATCTTGTTCAGAAATATCCACCCACCTTTCAATCAGCGAAAGTATGGTTAAATATCTACTTTTCAAATCAAGACAAATTCTGAAAGAAGGTATGAGTATGGAACGAAATTACGGACAACAGAGCTATAACCCGAAAGGACTTTCCCTTTTATTTTGGGGTAATGGTGCAAATCGTTACTATCATCTATGCGATAGTAAAATATCACAGAACATTCTTTTTGCCTGCTATAATGATAAGCTAACGGCAGAACAGATTAGTTTGGAAATTGGTGTGTCACTTCCTTATATGGAGGACAAATTAAATGAATTATGTGAGTACGAGCTGCTAAAAAAAGACGGAAACAGATACTTTACAAACATCGTAATTTTCACAAGGGATTTTGCCAATGAGGTTAATACTAAAACCACAGAACTGCGAGAAAGAATTGCAACCATTTTAACTGAAGCAATATCAAAACACGAAGCTGAAGTGAGAAGCATTGGTTTTGTGGGAGCAGATATGAGCAATAATTCTTTCAAGTGGCAAATGGTAAGTTTAATTCTTTACAATGCTGTGATTGAAATTTTGCAAAACAAGATCAAAGTTGTATATCCTAAAGATAAGTTTGGTACAGAATGCTTCATTTGGGGTTCTGAAAACGGAGAGCAGAGTTCTTGGGCATCACAGTTTGGTTGTGGTATATCCAATGTAACAAATGAAGCAGGAGATTATATTCAATTTATGGACTTTCCAATCAATGGCGAAATGGTACATCATTATTGCTTTAATCGGCAAAATGTAACCAATGTATTTTTAGATGTTGCTAAAGGTATCACAGAAAATTTCAGTGAAAACGATAAGGCGTTAGCTGCTGATATGGTGCGAAAAGGCTATATTATTTCAAATGAAAAAGGTTTATTTGTAAATACACCAATTTTCACCAAAGAACAACATCAAAAGGTTAAAGATATTTTTGCTGATACGGCAGCTAATATTGCCAATGAAGCAGAAACTTTGATGGAAACTGTAACAAAGATCTTAAAGGAACATACACCATTACACTTGAAAAAGTTGGCAAAAGATATGGCGTATTTGCGATTGTTTGAGGATGCAATATCTGCTCCCGTAGAAATTCTTTATGATCGGAAATACTTGCTTCCGTATAACAACAATGGTATTCTCCCAACAACCTATGTTATTCTTAAATAAGTAGACAACAAAACCGTCACAAGTTCAAATGCTTGTGACGGTTTTTTCTGTACCTTATTACTTTAGTTTTTCCCATTCGCTCCTAATGATACCGTAATCGGATATATCAAGAAACTTTCTGGTTGAGGTTTTGAAGTATTCACGCTTTGTTCCTTCAAATGTAAGTCCGCATTTTTGAGCAATTCTACCCGAAGCAGGATTTTTAACGGCGTGAGATATTCCAACACGGTTCACACTAACTGCTTTTGCAGCTTCAGGCATAAAGCCTTTATTCCAATAGGCGTAACCCATACAGTAGCCAAGCTCTGCATATTCACTTTTTTCACTTAACCGAACAACGCTGATGTTACCAATAGGTGTTCCTTCATATTCCATAACCTAATTATATGTGTTCGGGTTTTCATAGGCAGTACACCAAAGTTCCAAAAGATGTTTTGTTGCTTCTGGTGACTCGTGAGGACACCAAGTTAGGTAACGTGTAACTCTTTCATCGTTTGCCCAATTCTCAAACTACTATTCAGCCCTTAATTTTAGAAAGCCTACTCCAAAGAATATCTTTTTGGACACGCTTTCGCTCGGGACGAAACGTAACCGCACTAAGCTCGAAAAGACCTCGCTAAGTGCGAACGTCTCTTTACGGTCTTCCTTCGCATTCCACTAGAGTAAGACGTTTGCGAAGTGTATCAACCTAAGAAATCATACTTTTGCTTCGTATCAACGTTATGGTTGCTTTATTAATACTTTTGCAAACGGCAAAATATTTTTATCGAAAACTTTTTGCCCAAGTTACTAAAGAGCCGTGATGTGTATTATTGGCAACATCTCGTTTCATTTGGTCAGTAACTGGTCCATTTTTTCTCATTTTTGCTAAAATGACTTCATGGAGTTCTTCGATTTCCATTTGTTCGAAAGGTTTTGTTAAATCTAGTGGTTTCTGTGGTGTTTCTATTGTTTGTTCTTTTTTTGTAGGAGTTACTTTTGGTAATTCTATTTTTTCCATTGGTTTTTGTTCTTCTTTTTGTATTGGTTTTGTTTTTGGAAGTTCTACTTTTTCTCTTTTTGTTTCTGCTATTATTTCAGTAGCAGTAGGAATCCATATTTCACCCGAATTTCCATCTATTTCAACAGAGAGGTTATTATTTGTAACTGTAATAGTTTGACCAGAAAAAGCACCTGTATAAGTTCCATTTGGTGTAGTTACATGTATGGTATATGGGTTATCATCGTTATTTACCATAACAATCACAGAAGTACCATTGTAATTTCTTGCAAATGCATATTGTCTTGTTGTTAAAGATAATTCTTTATAATCACCATAACTTAATGCTTTAGTTTGTTGACGGATAGAACCTAAACGAGAGATAAATTTTGTGTAAGGATTAGTTTCTGTTTTTTTATTCCATTCTTCAAATACGAGTTCTGGTCGAATTGGAGTATCAGCGTCTGCTCCTCGTCCTTTTTGTCCTTCTATAGCAAACTCAGAGCCATAGTAAATAGATGGGATACCAGGCAACGTATAGAGTAAAATATGCACAGGTGCAAAACCATTTGGAGTATTTAACTTTGAAATAATACGTGCTACATCATGATTATCTACAAAATTGTAGAGTTTTAAGCGACTGCCACCCATATCATAAAGGCGTTTTACGGTATGAGCAATTTCAAAGAAATTGTGGTCATTATAGCCAGAATATAATGCTTTGTGTAAATGATAATTTGTTACAGAATGTAAGGTGTCTGCATTTGCCCAACGAATATAATCTCCGTGGATAACTTCTCCCATAAGCCAAAATTCGGGTTTTACTTCATTGGCTGTTCTGCGAAGTTCTTTCATAAATTCAAAGTCCAGAACATCCGCAGCATCTAAACGGATACCATCGACATCAAATTCTTCTACCCAAAAACGGATGATATCACAAATATATTGTTTTACTTCAGGATTTCTTTGATTTAATTTTGCTAAAAGGTTATAACCACCCCAGTTGTCATAGGAAAAGCCATCATTATATTCATTATTGCCCCAAAAATTCACATTGCAATACCAATCTCTATATCTAGAGTTTTCACGGTTTTGTTTAATATCTTGGAAAGCAAAAAAATCACGTCCTGTATGATTAAATACACCGTCAAAAATAACTCGAATCCCTTGCTTATGACATTCGGTTACAAAGTTTTTTAAGGTATCATTCGTACCTAATCGACTGTCTAATTTTTTATAGTCGGTAGTTTCGTAACCATGTCCTACGGATTCAAATAATGGTCCAATATAAATTGCATTACATCCGATTGCTTTGATATGGGAAATCCAAGGTAGTAACTTATTTAATCGTTCTACAGGTTCCCCATACTCATTTTTTTTAGGTGCTCCTGTCATACCTAAAGGGTAAATATGGTAAAATATCGCTTCATCATACCATGCCATTTGTTGTTTCCTCCTACATTGTTTCGCTTTTTTAGAAATTATACAATATGGATAATCATAGTTGAGAAAATATATCCTATTTTATTTTACACTATAATTTGCAAGATAGCTAGTTCTATTTTACAATCATATATTTAGCCGAAAATTTATCTAATGACACCAAAAATCCTTGTTCCGTTTTTTTATAGATTTTTTTCTTTTTATAAGAAACTGTTCCACCATATAATTCATTATCGCTTGCTAATAACAATTGTAAGCTATCTGTTTCTTCTAGTTTTAATGTATATTCTTGTGGTTTATCAGAAAAATTAAATATTGCGATGATTTTTTGTTTTCCATCGGTTCTCATAAAAGCATAAATGCAGTTTGCTTCTTGATGACAGTCTATCCAGGTAAATCCTATTCCATCAAAGTCTAGTGCCCAAAAGGCAGGATATTTTAAATAAATATGGTTCAATTGCTCGATAAATTGATGAAATGCATCGTGAGTAGGATATGTTAGAATATTCCAATCTTGTTCACGTTTTTCGTCCCATTCTCTGAGCTGTCCAAATTCGTTACCCATAAAGTTTAATTTTTTGCCTGGATGTGCATACATATACATATATAATGCTCGTGCTTGTGGAAATTTCTTTTCATAATCGTCATTCATTTTTTGTAAGATAGTTGCTTTTCCATGCACTACTTCATCATGAGAAAATGGCAAAATGAAATTTTCATTATAATAATACATCATAGAAAAGGTCAATTTATGATAGTCACGACTACGGTCAGAAGGATTTAATTGCATATAAGATAGCGTATCATTCATCCAACCCATATCCCATTTATAATCGAAACCAAGCCCTCCTTCTGTTACTGGTTTTGTTACCATTGGATAAGAAGTAGAATCTTCTGCTGCCAAAATAATGGAAGGATAGGTTTCTTTTAATCCTTGATTCATATATTGAATAAATTGAATAGCATTTTTATTTTCGCCTCTATTACTATTCCCCTGCCAATAAATCATATTGCTGAGAGCGTCAATGCGAAGTCCATCAAAATGATATTCTTTTAACCAATAGTTTGCATTGGATTGCAAAAAGCTTCTCACTTCTCCTCTAGAATGATTAAAGTTTTTACTTCCCCACTCACTATTACCAACATCTATATGTGGATATTCATATAAAGAAGTTCCATCAAAATCCGCTAATGCATAATCATCTACTGCAAAATGTACAGGTACAAAGTCTAAAATTACACCAATATTATTTTTATGACAGTTATCAACAAAAGCCTTTAAATCATCCATTGTACCATATCGAGAAGTTGGACTATAAAAACCAGTATTTTGATAGCCCCAAGAAGTATCACTTGGATGTTCACTAATGGGTAGTAATTCAATATAATTATAACCTTGTTCTTTGACATAAGGAATCAATTGTTCTGCAAGTTCAGAATAAGTAAACCAGCCAGTTTCTTTTTCATTCTTTTTCTTCCAAGAACCGATATGCAATTCATAAATATTTAATGGTTTGTTTTTACAATCTGTTCTTGTACGCATCCATTGTTTATCCTTAAACTGATATGCGGATAAGTCTCGAACAATGGATGCATTTTGTGGACGAAGTTCCATTCCATATCCATATGGGTCACAATGGTCGATATATCTGCCATCTTTTCGATAAATTCGGTATTTATACATCATTCCTAGTTTGACATTTGGAATTTCACAAGCCCAAAAATTTCCGTCATATACTTTTTGCATTGGAGTTTCTGTCCAACGATTAAATTCTCCAATTACTGCTATTTTTTCTGCAGCAGGAGCAAAAACTCGAAAGGTTGTTATTTTTTCGTGCCAATGACAACCTAAATATTCATAGGCATCAAATATTTTGCCTGTATAAAATCCATACATATCCATAAAAAGTTCTCCATTAACTGAATTTTTTTTAATTATAAATAAGAAGATTTCATAATGCTATCAACAATATTTTTAAATCGTCAATTATCAGACACAATGCAAAAAGTGTTGTGGAATAGCTAATTGACAAGAAGACTGCTGACAAATATAATAAATAAAAGTAATAAAGATGGAGTGAACATGATGGATTCAAGAAAACAGCGTACGAAACGTAGTATTATCAATGCTTTTATTCAACTGCGTGCGAAAAAACCTTTGGAAAAAATAACAGTAAAAGAGTTAGCAGAAGTCGCTTATATTAATAAGGCTACTTTTTATACATATTATCAAGATATTTATGATTTAAGTGAACAATTAGAAGATGAGGCAATTACGAATATACTTAACGATATTCCTCATCCAGAATATTTAATTACTAATCCAAAACAAAGTGCAGAGCTTATTATGTCTGCTATTTATGCTCAAGGAAGTCTATTTCAAACTCTTTTTTCTGGTTCAAGACAAGTAATCTTACTAGAACAATTAGATAAGCGATTAAAAGAAAAAATCTATATTTCTCATCCAGAATATAAGGAACGTTTAGATACAGAATTGATACTTTCGGTGCTTATTTATGGAGATTTTTATGCTTTTTTGAAACATTCCAAAGAAGATATTTCTATGATAATTGAAATATTAGGAAATATTAATGAATGTTTAGTATCTAATTATGTAAAAAAAACATAAGAAAAAGCTGTTTCACAAAACTTTAGTTTTAGTAGTTTTGTTTTGAAACAGCTTCTTTTTTTATTTATCTGTAAGAAAATCTTTATCTATAATTGGTAGATGAAATTCTTTACATAATTCTTCTCCTCTACGAACAGCTTCATAATTTAAAATTGCTTTTGGAGAATGTGCGTCAATACCAATAACAGCAGAATTTCCTACTTGTCCTGCTATTTTTAGAAATTGTTTGGATGGATAATGTCTGCCTGTCCAAAGCCCTAACATATTAAGTTCGATAGGGATATCTTTTTCTTTTAAATAACGACATAATTTTTCTATATGTTTTGCATAAATTTCTTCGGGTCCTCTGTAATTGATAACATCAGGATGTGCTACATATAAATATTTTCCTGTCTCCATTGCTTCGATTACAACATCTACATAACGTGCTAAAATAGATTTGTCGGTTGTCTTACGTACACTGTAAGTTCCATCTTTTTCTTTATCTAAAAAATGTTGTCCTAAAATCATATAATCAAGGGGATAATCTTTTAATAAATTATCTTGAGCTTCCATCATTTCTGGCCAATATTCTGATTCAAAGCCAATATAAATTTTAATATCCTTTGCATATTCTTTTTTTAATGCTTCTAAACTAGAAAAATAGTCATCTACTTCATTTACTGTTAAACGCATTCCAGATACGAATCCATCTGTAAATACCCAAGGACAATGGTCAGAAAAACCAAGAATTTTTAAACCAGCCTTAATGGCATTTTCGACATATTCTCTGTCTTCTCCTGAAGCGTGCCTGCAACGAGTCGTATGTGTATGATAATTTGCTAACATTTTTTTCCTCTTTTCTAAAAAATTTTTTCACTTGTTCTTATCTTTATTATAAGAAAAAAACAGGTATTATGTCAACTTTTCTTACCTATTCTCTTTGTAACTTTTCCTTGAAAACCTAAAATCTATATGTTACTATAAAACAAGTAATAAAAACCTTTTATAAAAGGGGCAAAAGAGAAAAGAAAGGAGTTTTGAAATGAACATTTTTAAGGAAATGCTTTTATCGACGTATAGTTATAAAAGTTATCCAAAGTTTCTTAACAATAAAAAAAGTAAAGTGTTTGGCTTTGGTTTATTGTTAATGTTACTTTATTTTACGATTACTATGCTTGTACCTTTTATTCCTTTTTTTGTAGTAGATGGTGGGTTTGGTACGTTATTAGATGAGTATGTTCCAAATTTTAAATTGACCAAAGAGGGCTTTTGGGTAGAAGAATCGGTAGAATATGATATGAATGATACTTATATTTGTGTTGATACTAGCCCAGATTCTTATTTTCATAGTGGAGAGGAAATTGCAGAATCGTTATCCGAATATTCTTATGTAGTTTTGGTTGATTCTGAAAAAATTATTTTAAAAGAGTATACTACAGTACAAGAAATTTATTGTTCTGACTTAGCAGTAGAATTTTCTAGAGAAGATGTGGTTGCATTTATTCCGTTCCTCTATATTATTATTGTTATTTGTTTAATTTTAGCATTTATCTTTATGACCGCAGGATTTTTCTTTGGAGTGTTAGTAGTAGCATTTTTAGCAATGATGATTGGCTCTATGATGAAATATGCTCTTCCTTTTGGAAAATTGTATCAATTAGCAGTTTATAGTCGTACTCTTCCTCTTATATTAAAAGCACTGTGTTCGTTATTTTCTGTTGATTTTCCTTGGCTTATCAATTGTGGTACTTCTTTATTTATTTTAATTTATGTAATGCAAGAAATAAAAGAAAATCCAACTTCTCAACAAGTATGAGTAAGTAGAGAAGCGGATTATTTTAAAAAGAGTATTAAGAAAGAAGTTTTTGTTCTTTTTTAATACTCTTTTTGTAGTTTTACATAATCTTTACATTGTATTCAAAGTTTCTCGATAAAAAATTGGGGAAGAAAAGATAATTTGTAACTAAAAATAGTTGCAAAAAATGAAGATACATGGTATTCTAATAGAGAGGTGATAAAAGTTGAGTAAGAAAGAGAAGTTAATAAAGCGGTTGTTAAGTAAACCAAAAGATTTTACTTTTAATGAAATGTCTTCTCTATTATCTTATTTTGGATATAAATTAAAACAAGGTGGAACTGGCTCTGGTATAAAATTTATAAAAGAAGAAAGCAATGAAGTTATTAATTTTCATAAACCACATCCTGATGGAATATTAAAGAGATATATACTGGAACAAGTAATAGAGAAATTGAGAAAGGAAGGTTTATTATGAGTAGTTTACTATCATATAAAGAGTATAATGGTACCGTAGAATATTCAAAAGAAGATAAATGCCTTTTTGGAAAAGTAGTTGGTATAAAGTCTTTATTGTCCTATGAGGGAAATTCTGTTCATGAGTTAGAACAAGATTTTATGAATGTGATTGATGAATATTTAAAAGATTGTGAAGAAAGAAATATTACACCAGAACAGCCTTATAAAGGAATATTTAATGTAAGAATTGAACCAGAACTTCATAGAAAAATTGCTATTTATGCATTAGAACATGGGAAAAGTTTAAATTCTGTGGTAGAAGAAGCAATTGGAACTATGGTACAAACAATGTTATAGTTAAGTATAAAATAAAATTAGGACAGAACTCATTTTTTGAGTTTCTGTCCTAGTTTTATTTTAACTGAATCAAAGAAGTTCTCCTACTCAAATATGTAAAACGGATTACGTGTCCAATGGATATTTAGTAAAAATATAAAGAGAATGGAGAGTTTTCTAGTTGAATAGAAGATTTGAGTATAGTGGAACTAACAGAAATCTTGGATAAATTTATAAAAAAGTATTAAAAAAGGAAATAGTGGTATTGTTTTTCTTGACAAAATGGTCTATTGATAGTAAACTAAACGCAGGTTTATTATCAATAGACCATTTTACATTTTCAAAAAGTATTGAGATAAGTATATGGGAGGGTATTATGAGTGATTTAAAATTAGGTGTCATTGAATCTCGTTTTGCGGAGCTTATTTGGAGTAGGGAGCCTCTTTCATCTGGGGAGTTAGTCAAGTTGTGTCAACAAGAACTTGGTTGGAAAAAGTCTACGACATATACAGTACTTCGTAAACTTTGTGAGCGTGGAATTTTTCAAAATGAGGATGGAAAAGTGACTTCTTTAATTTCTAAAGAGGAATTTTATGCATTGCAAAGTGAACAGTTTGTGGAGGAAAATTTTAAAGGTTCTTTGCCAGCGTTTTTAACTGCATTTACAAGAAGAAAAAAATTTTCTAAACAGGAAATTGAAGAATTGCAAAAACTCATTGATGAAAGTAAAAACGTATAGAAAAAGTAATCTATGTGTAGGAGGTAGTATGCAATTGATATTTTTGACTATAGTCGATATGAGTATTATGGCAAGTGTCATTATATTGTTCGTATTTGTACTTCGTTTCCTATTAAAACATATGCCAAAAGTATTTTGTTATGCTCTTTGGCTTGTAGTGTTATTTCGTTTGCTTTGTCCATGGAAAATAGAAAGTAATTTTAGTGTGATTCCAAATAGTTTGCGTGGAGTACCTCAAGAACTAGCATTAGAGGAAGCTAATCATATTTCTTTCACAGAAACAATATCTTCTACTTATGAAGCAATCGGAGATGCCATGAATGGTGGTTTGGAAATTTTACAAGTAAAAACAAATTCGGAACAACTAGGAAATAACGGATATGTACCAGCATTTCATTTTGAAGTGTGGCTTTTATTTTTTGGATATGTTTGGTTGTTTGGTGCATTAGTTATGTTAGTAATTGGCATAGTGCAAGAAATAAAACTGCGTCATAGTTTAGTGGGAGCTTTAAAATTAGAGTATCAAGATGTTTTGTTATCACAAGGCAATGAAAGCTTGTTACATAAAAACGATAGAGTTTATTTATCAGATTATGTGGATACTCCTTTTGTTATGGGA
>CALAEX010000259.1 GCA_937891165.1 uncultured Lachnospiraceae bacterium
AACCAAAGAAAATAATTCCTTTAAATTCTCTGCCTTCTGCTGCCATAGCATCTACTGTTGCCTGATAAATATACTTTTGACAGAATTCATCTACTTCCTTTGTATAGAAAGGACTAGGAGAAAATGTTCCCATACCACCAGTATTTAAACCTTTATCTCCATCTTTTGCACGTTTGTGGTCTTGAGCACTTGTCATAATACGAATGGTCTTTCCATCTACAAAAGATAATACAGAAACTTCTCTACCTGTCATAAATTCTTCAATAACAATTCTATCTCCAGCAGAACCAAACTGCTTATCCATCATTAAAGAACGTACTCCTTCTTTTGCTTCTTCTAATGTATTACAAATAAGTACACCCTTGCCAAGTGCTAATCCATCTGCCTTTAATACCGTTGGAAACTTTGCTGTTTCTAAATAAGCAAGAGCCTCTTCAGGGGAAGTAAATACTTCATAAGCTGCGGTTGGAATATTATATTTCTTCATTAAATCTTTAGAAAATGCTTTAGAACCTTCTAAAATAGCAGCATTTTTTCTAGGCCCAAATACTTTTAAACCTCTTGTTTCAAACACATCTACCACACCAGCTACTAATGGGTCATCCATACCGATTACAGTTAAATCAATCTGCTTTTCCTGTGCAAAATCTGCTAACTTCTCCAATTCCATTGCCCCAATTGGCACACATTCTGCCATTTGTGCAATTCCTGCATTTCCCGGAGCACAATAAATTTTTTCTACCTTTTCACTCTGTGCCATTTTCCAAACAATTGCATGTTCTCTACCACCACTACCAACGACTAATACTTTCATCTTAATATCTCCTCTATTTCTTCTTATTCTTTTATCCAAGCTGTTCCATTTTCTATTGTAACTATTCCATTCGCAATGGCATCAATTGCTTTCGGAAGAATCTCCCATTCTGCTTCTACCATTACACGTTTCTGTAAAATTTCAGGAGTATCTCCTTGCTGTACACAAACTGCCTTCTGCAAAAGAATTGGTCCTGTATCCGTACCTTCATCCACAAAATGTACTGTTGCACCTGTCACTTTCACACCACGTTCTAATACAGCTTCATGTACTTTCAACCCATAGTATCCTGTCCCACAAAAAGAAGGAATTAACGATGGATGAATATTAATTAAACGATTTCGATACTTCGAAATTAACATTGGTGGAATAATGACTAAATATCCTGCCAATACTACTAAATCTGGATGATATTTATCTACCCCTTCTAGTAACACTTCATTGAATAATTCTCTTGTTTCAAACTGTTTTGGAGAAATACATTCTGCTGCAATTCCAGCTTTTCTTGCTCGTTCTAGAGCATATGCATTTGTATTATTACTAATAACTGCAACAATCTTTGTATTTGTTACAATACCATCTGCAATTTTATCAATAATAGCTTGCAAATTCGTTCCACCACCACTGACTAATACTACAATATTTAACATAGCATAATTTCCTTTCATTATGTACTAAAAGACAAAGAAGCGAAAACACACTAAAACTATTTTTTGTGTATTTCCGCTTCTATCATATCATATTTTTTCTCTTTTTCCTATAAAAAATTCGAGATAAATATTAATTTATTCTTCCTCTCCTACACATTCCAATTTACTTACACTAACCTCATAAGCAACTCTGCGTTCAAATTCATTTTCTGAAAGTTTCTTCTGATATTCTCTACTTTGGATTCTACCCCAAATCTGAATATGTTCTCCCACTTGGAAACCTTCTGCGAATCTAGCATTTCTTCCCCAACAAATACATGGAATGTAATCCGATTTTCCATATGGACGATTTACTGCTAATAATACATCTGCAATTTCACGACCTAATGGAGTCTTTCTATAAATCGGAGGCTTGCAAACATAGCCATCTAGGAAAATATAATTTGGTCGAACTTCTCCTGTTGGCTCTTCTGAAATACTAATTTCTCTTGCAAACACGGAAAGTACTAAACGATTTTTACTTTCCTCATGGCGATTATAAGAGCGGAATTGTCCGTTTATTATCGCATACATTCCCGTATAATCCTGTTTCACATCAATCAAACGCTCTGACACCATAATTGGAATAATGTCACTTGATTCGCTCAAACGTCCTACGGAAATTTCCACTAAGTAAAATCCTTCGCCGAATACATCATGACTAAATGTAAAACCTCCTAAAATTTCTCCGGCTATTGTTACCTGGTTATTGTCAAAAACCTTATCTGTCATATTGTAAATACTCCCTTCATTTTATCCAGTATTTTATTTTTCCATACTCATTGTATAACAATTTTAATTTTTCCAAAAGTTGTAAATCCCATTTTTTTACTTTTTTGTATTTGTTTTTTCAACAACTTTCGACAGAAAAATCTACTTGAAAAACTATAAAAATGTGCTATCATTTATAAATTGTAGTGATTGCTTTGCTATACTTAACAATAGCATACGACTAACTCACTATAAACTACATTACCGTTTATTTTATCGGAAAAATTTTCTACTTTCATAATAAGTAGAAACTAAAAATAAACCAAAAACCTAAAAGTGTTGTTGAATATAGTGTAAAAAGGAAGACATCCTAATTATATATTCATTTCACTGATTATTTCAACTAGTTTTCAAAAATTGGAGGTAATTTATGCGAACAAAACGTGAAGATATTCGTAATATTGCCATTATCGCCCATGTTGACCATGGAAAAACAACTCTTGTAGACGAATTATTAAAACAAAGTGGAATATTTCGTCAAAATCAAGAAGTTGCAGAACGTGTCATGGACTCTAACGACATCGAGCGAGAACGTGGTATTACCATTCTTGCCAAAAACACTGCCGTTTATTACAACGGAGTAAAAATTAACATCATTGACACCCCAGGTCATGCAGACTTTGGTGGTGAAGTAGAACGTGTTTTAAAAATGGTCAATGGTGTTATTCTTGTTGTGGATGCCTTTGAAGGTGCTATGCCACAGACAAAATTTGTATTAAAAAAAGCGTTGGAATTAAACCTTCCTGTGATTGTCTGTATCAATAAAATTGACCGTCCAGAAGCTAGACCAACCGAAGTCATTGATGAAGTATTAGAACTATTTATTGACTTAGATGCTTCAGATGAACAACTAGACTGTCCATTTGTCTTTGCTTCCGCAAAATCTGGTGTTGCTATTTTAGAACTCTCAGATACGCCTGAAAACATGAAACCATTATTTGAAACCATTATTGACTATATCCCTGCTCCAGAAGGTGATGAAGAAGCAGGTACTCAAGTATTAATTAGTACTATCGACTATAATGAATATGTTGGTCGTATTGGTGTTGGTAAAGTAGATAATGGCAAAATTCGTGTCAATCAAGAAGTTGTTATGGTAAATGCTCATGAACCAGACAAAAAACGTAAAGTAAAAGTAAGTAAATTGTACGAATTTGAAGGTCTAAAAAAAATAGAAGTCGCAGAAGCAGGAATCGGCTCTATTGTTGCTATTTCTGGTATTACAGATATTCATATTGGAGATACTTTGTGTTCCCCAGAAAATCCAGAACCTATTCCTTTCCAAAAAATTTCTGAACCAACGATAGCTATGCACTTTGTTGTCAATGACTCTCCATTAGCAGGAAAAGAAGGTAAATTTGTAACTTCTAGACATTTAAGAGACCGTCTATTCCGTGAATTAAATACCGATGTCAGTCTTCGTGTCGAAGAAACCGATTCTACAGAAAGCTTTAAAGTATCTGGACGTGGAGAACTGCATTTATCTGTTTTAATTGAAAATATGCGCCGAGAAGGATTTGAATTTGCAGTAAGCAAAGCAGAAGTTCTCTACCGTGAAGACGAAAATGGGAAAAAATTGGAACCAATGGAACGAGCTTTTGTAGATGTGCCAGATGAATTTTCTGGTACAGTCATTGAAAAACTCAGTAACCGAAAAGGGGAATTAATTAGCATGAATACCGCAAGCAGTGGATATACCCGTTTAGAATTTTCTATTCCAGCAAGAGGTTTAATTGGTTACCGTGGAGAATTTATGACTGATACAAAAGGAAATGGTATCTTAAATACAATTTTTGACGGCTATGGTCCTTATAAAGGAGATATTGCTTACCGTAAACAAGGAAGTTTAATTGCTTTTGAAAGTGGAGAAGCCATCACCTATGGTCTATTCAATGCCCAAGAAAGAGGTACTCTCTTTATTAGCCCTGGAGAAAAAGTATACTCTGGCATGGTAGTTGGACAAAACGGAAAAGCAGAAGATGTCGAAATCAATGTTTGTAAGAAAAAACAATTGACAAATACTCGTTCTTCTAGTGCAGATGAAGCGCTCCGATTAACACCACCTCGTATCTTAAGTCTAGAACAAGCATTGGAATTTATTGAAACAGACGAACTTTTAGAAGTTACTCCAAAAAGTCTTAGAATTCGCAAAAAGATTCTAGACCCATTGATGCGAAAGAGAGCAAATCGCAATAACTAAAAAATTTTTTAATACTTTTTTAACAAGTAGTTG
This sequence comes from uncultured Lachnospiraceae bacterium, assembly GCA_937891165.1. Taxonomy (GTDB): domain Bacteria; phylum Bacillota; class Clostridia; order Lachnospirales; family Lachnospiraceae; genus SIG299. The sequence continues at coordinate 4,508 of CALAEX010000259.1, forward strand.
TGTTTTCCTACGAGGACTCACTCTCGTTCAGGTCGAGGCGTAGCCGTACTAAGCTCGAAAAAACCTCGCTATACAACAGAAAATACATAAAATGTATTTTCTGATTGTCATGAGTACGAACGCCTCTCTACGGTCCTCTTTAGGAAAAACACAACTTACTTGCTAGCCTCAGTTTGAAGTTTTAATATACCAAATACTCTTTGGCTACAAATCAACCTTTGCAAAAGCCTTAATCTGCTTTGTATCTAACAAGGACCGTTTAGAAACGGCAGTCCTTGGCGAGGTCTTTTCGAGCCTAGTACTGCTCCGTTTCGCTACGAGCGAGAGAGTGTCCTGATAGATACAAAGTAGATTAGGCTTTTGCCATTCCCTTTAAATATTCTCAAATATTTATATCGCATTTTCAGATTTCAGTGCTTTAGAGAGATAACTTTTTAAATCAGAAAGACTTTCTATCCTTTCTTCGTATTGACTCGCTAAAGCTTCATGCCCTACCAATTTTATTTCTTTCCCAAGGTTATGACGAATTCTTCGTTTTTCACGAACAAACAATACTTTCAAAGCATTTGGACTATATCCATTCAAAACAAAATACACTTGTTTTAAATACTCTTGTTCTTCTATAGAAAAACAGGAATATTCTGGAGATAATAAGTGAATACCATATTGTTTCATTTGTTCATAAAGTCTTGGATATGCTACAAACTGACTAGGAGAAACATCTGCTTCTTCTTCAAATAAGGGAACACCACGAAACACAAGAGAACAAACTTGAGCATAATACAAAACACTTATAACACGGTATGGTGCAATATCTCCGTCTGCCAATGTAATGACATATTGCATAGCTTCTATCGAACGGTCACGAAATATTTCTTGATAAACTGCTTTTTTTGTCTTTTTATAGGCAATCTCTGTAATATGTTCTTTATTTTGTTCTAATATTTGTATATACTTCCATGGATTCTCTGCTAATTGTTGAATTTTTATGGCAAATTCTTGATTTGGTTCTACTCCGTTTAAATATCTCATTACTGTTGTATCGCCCCAACCAAGCAATTTAGCCAACGGTTTCTTTCCTATATTATAATGTTCCATGATAGAACATAACTGTTCTTTTGCTATTGACATATTACACCTTTTTAATACTTCCGAAATTCATTGATATCATGTGCAATAATTTGAATTCCTTTGATAAAGGAATCAAACATTCCTGCCTGATATAAACTAACTAAAATCATTCCCACAGGTATTCCAATAATCATACCAAGAATCCCACCTAACCGATATCCAATAAACATATAAACAAGTGCCGCCAATGGATTCATTCCAATACTATCTCCCACCATCTTTGGTTGTAAAATCTGTTTCACTAATTGGCACACCAAATATAAAACTCCAAGAAAAATTGCCTGCTTATAATGTCCTGCAATAACATCAATGACAATCCAAGGCCAAAACACTGCTCCTGTACCAAAAATAGGCAAAAAATCCAGAAAAGCAATCAATGTGGCAAGCAAAAACGAATATCCAATATCTAAAAATTCAAATCCAATGAACATAATTAGTACAAGAATTATCATAATTTTAAATTGTGCTTTAAAATAGCCTCCCACTGCCTTTTTAAAGCTATTTGCAATCATATCATAATATCCCAGTACGGATTTTGGCAATACTTTTACTAAGCAAGCTTCTATATTGTCTCGTTCTGCAGTCAAAAAATAAGCTGCTAAAATAGTAATAATTGCTAAAAATAACACATCAACTACACTTCCTACATAAGAGCCAACAGCTCCAATATCCGGAAGTTTTACACCAGCTAAAAATTTTTCTGCTCCAGAAGCTAAACTTTCTTCCAAATAATTCAATGTTTCTTGCATATCAATGGGAAGCTTTACAAAAATACCTTCCAAATTATCCGTGAAGTTGTTTAATAAAACCCGAACTTCCTCATAAATCATAAAACGGTCTTCATATAAATTCACTACTTGTTTTGCTAAGAAACAAATAAGTAAATATAAAATTCCTACGACTGCTCCTAAGACAAGTACCATCATAATAACAGAACTATGCTTTCTTACAATTTTAATCTTCTTTTCCATAAATCGTATAAACGGATTTGCAATCGAAGAAATAACAAATGCAATTACAAATGGCATAAAAAACTTTATTGCCTTTGGTAAAAGAAAAATTACCAAACATAAAGTTCCTACTGCAATTAAAAAATTTACAAAAATTCTTGCATAAATTTTATTATCTTGCAATTTGGAACATCCCCTTTCCTTTATCCGTGAAATAATCTTCTTGCCAAAAATGTAACAAAGAAAAAGATTGCTGCTACCATCACAAGCATTGGTCCTGCTGCCACATTCAAATAGTAAGACAAAATCAATCCAAGAACTCCCGAAAACACAGAAATCATTACAGAAAATAAATGATACTCTCGATTATTAGAAGCAATATTTCTAGCTGCTGCCGCTGGCAAAATAAGTAGTGCGTTAATAATCAAAATACCTACCCAACGAATGGATAACATAACAATCAATGCAACTAACACAACAAATAAATTATCTAATAGTCGTACAGGAATTCTTTTACTCTTTGCCAAACTTTTATTGATTCCAATGCTGTGTAATCCATTATATGCAAAACACCAAAATACAAGTGTCAGTACTAAAATAACAAAAAGACTTCCAATTTCACTTAGAGTAATGCTTAAAATATCTCCTACCAATAAAGCAGAATACTTTGAAAAATTTCCATTTCTTGATAAAATTGCCAAACCTACTGCCACACTCAGAGAGGAAAACACCGAAATCACCGTATCTGAAGATACAATATTTTTATGTCGAATAAAATTTAATAAAAGGGCAAACACAACTGCAAATATCATCATAGAAATCGTTGTATTTTGCATTCCAAACAATACTCCAATCGCCATCCCAGTAAAAGCAGAATGACCTAATGCATCCGAAAAAAATGCCATTTGGTTATTGACAATCAATGTTCCTAGCATTCCAAACAAAGGTGTAATAATAAAAATCGCAAGTAAGGCATACTTCATAAAATCATACTGCAAAAATTCCATCCTAATTTTCTCCTTGCACAACACCAAGATATCCAAATACTTCCCTAAATTCCTCACTTTGTATTACTTCTGTTGCTTTTCCTTCTTTTAGTACCGTCTTATCTATCAATACTACATTATCTGCATATTCTGCAGTCAATTCAAGGTCATGAGAAACTAGAATAATCGACATATCATATTGTTGCTTTAACTCATTTAAAATTTTATAAAACAATTTTCTTCCATTTCTATCAATACCAGAAACTGGCTCGTCCAAAATCAACAAATTTGGTACCGGAGTACACGCAATCGTCAATAACACTCTTTGCAACTCACCGCCTGACAAATCTCCTAACTGTTTATCAATCAAAGAAGCACCGTCAAATAATTCCAAACGTTCTTTAATCCACTCATATAATTTCTTGCTTTTTCGTAAAAAAACTGGCACACGACTTGTATAAGCTGCTACTAAATCATAAACACTGACGGGTGCTGTTTTTTCTATATTCAATTGTTGTGGCACATACCCTACTCTTAAGTTTCCAATCGTATTTTCCTTTAAATCTCGAAACTCAATTTTTCCCTCATAAGAAATTTCACCCAAAATCGACTTAATCAACGTAGATTTACCTGCTCCATTTTTTCCAATAATCACAGTTAAATCACCACAAGCTATACTTAAACTAACCTTATCCAAAATCATGGTAGAACCTGCACGTACTTGTAAATTCTCTATCATTACCCGATGGAATCCACAAGGCTTTGTGCGAATTAGCTTTTTATATGCCCTCGTTCCATAAACTTCTTGCTTCTGCTCCTCTACAAATTTACCTTGAATGCGAATACCTGAAGTTTTCTTATTTTCTTTCTTCATACTATTTTACTATACTCTCTTTGATTTTTTCTAAATTTTGTTTCATTCCTACAAGATAACTATCCTGTTCTCCTGTTCCAGTTACTAATGGGTCTAAATAAATTACCTCTGCTAACGTTTCTGTTACAATTTTTTCTGCATGAGATGCATATGCTTCTTCTATCCAAAGAAAAGCTGTTCCATGATGCTTTACTTCCTCTATCACTTCTGCGATTTCTCCTGCACTCGGCACCGTTTCTTCGTCCAACGAAAGAACTGCGATTACCTCCATACCAAGTTTTTCTGCTAAGTAAGCAAACGCTTCGTGAAAAATTACAACAGGAACTCCATTCGTTTGTTGTTTTAATTCATCCACTTCTTCTAAAAGCAATTGCACTTTGGCTTGATACTCTTTTTCTGCTCTATCAAATTTCTCTGCTTCTTCTGGTAACAGTTGTTTTAATTTTTCTACTACTGTAGAAATCTGTACTTGATATCGTTCCATATCCATCCAAACATGACCATTTTCCTCATGAATATGTTCATGTTCTTCTTCATGTTCATGCTCATGATGATGCTCGATTCCTTCTAATAACTCAATTCCTACCGAAGCCTCAATAATAGGAAGTTCTGCTTTTTGAGATACTACTTTATCTATAAAAAGTTCCATTCCTGCTCCATTGATTAAAAAAGCATCTGCTGACGACAACAATTTCATATCTTTTGCTGTCAATTGATAATCATGCAAACATCCTGTCTGATTTTGTGTTAAATTAGAAATCGAAATACCATTTACACCTTCTGTTACATTTTGTGCTAATATATACATAGGATAAAACGAAGTAACTAACAAAAAGTCTTCTTGTTTTGCAAATGTTTTTTTATTAGCTGTCTGACAAATCATATATCCTGCCATAGACAACAATACCATAATTCCTATTAAAAATCCAAGTTTTTTCTTAAACAAATTTTACCTCTATTCTTTTCCTAAACGCAATGCTCCATAAAAACCAAAAGCAAACATGATAATCCCAGCTATAATTGCTCCTGTGGATACTGTTTCTATTCCTGCATTCATAAATACAGGTACAGGAGAAGCAGTTACCAAACCAAGAATGGCACAATACGTTTCCTTTTTATAATGATTCATTAAATATTCAATCAAATGTGCTACTGCTACAATACCAAAAATCACACCAATTCCAAAAGGAATTAAAATTCCAATACAGCCAAGCAATACACCAAAATCCAAAGAAACTAAAGCAGTAATACAATCATTGATTAGCCCAAGGACTGCGGTATAATATCCTAAAATCATCATGACCATAGACCCACTTACTCCAGGAATCACCATCGTTGCAGCTGCGATTGCTCCAATAAAAAACGCAATTACAAAATTTCCTGCGGATAATGCTAAGTCTTTTTCTACTCCAGTATGTTTTCCTAACAACTGAAGCCCTACTACCAAAGCAAAAAATAAAAGAAATAATATAATATGAAGTATATTTGTCTTTTTTTCTTTTAAATTTACAGCTAACATTGGAATCCCACCAAAAATTAAACCAATAAATAATAACGCTGTTGGAATTGGGAATTTTTCAAACATCAACTCAATAGAAAACGAGGATACCACAATTCCAATCCCCATACCAATCAAATAAGGAAGCAAAGTAAGTATACTTTTTTTCCACTGCTTTGTGATATGTGTAATACTTCCAATAATTTTATCATAAATACCCATGGAAACCATCATCGTTCCACCACTCACTCCAGGAATGACATTTGCTACACCAATCAATGCTCCTCGAAGTATTTCTAAAATATAATTCAAACCTAACTCCCTACCTTTCTAACATTCTCTTTGCCATCTACCAGAAGCTCCACAAGGAAGCACCAAACCATTACACTTTACTGGTAAACCAATTTCATCCGCAGTGACTACTCCTCCATATTTTTTTTGCAGTTCTATTCCCAGTAAATAACAAAGTACTGCTGGTTGTAATCCTGTGGTATAAGAATTGATTAAGAAAAATAATGGTTCTGGCTTTAATACTTTCTTACAAAGATGGACAAACTCATGAATACTTTCTTCAATCTTCCAAATTTCTCCCTTTGGTCCTCTACCATACGAAGGAGGATCCATAATAACTGCATCATAAAAATTTCCACGGCGAATTTCCCGTTCTACAAATTTCACACAGTCATCTACAATATAGCGAATAGGAGCTTCTAAAAGTCCGGAAGAAGCAGCATTTTCCTTTGCCCAAGTTACCATACCTTTCGAAGCGTCTACATGAGTTACCGATGCCCCTGCCTTTGCTGCTGCCACAGTCGCTCCACCTGTATATGCAAATAAATTCAATACTTTAATTTCACGTTCTGGATTTTGTTTTTTTGCAGTCGCAATCTTTTCACTAAACCAATCCCAATTTACGGCCTGTTCTGGAAAAAGTCCAGTATGCTTAAAGCTAAATGGCTGTAAATGAAAGGTCAATTCTTTATAATGAATGTCCCATTGCTTTGGCAAATCGAAAAATTCCCAGTCACCACCGCCTTTATTACTTCTATGATAGTGTGCATTTAAATTTTTCCACTCGGTAAGTTTCTTTTCTGTATTCCAAATCACTTGTGGGTCTGGGCGAAGCAATACATACTTTCCCCATCGTTCCAATTTTTCTCCACTAGAAGCATCTAATACTTCATATTCTTTCCATCCATCTGCAATCCACATATTTATTCTAAACCATCCTTTTCTTCCACTCTCTTTTTCTTTTCTACCAAGTAAATCTTATGATTAATTGCCACTCCCATACCAAGCAACGAATAAAATACTGGAGAAACTACAATTAAAGAGTCATTTCCTAAACCAGCCGTCATAAATCCAACCGTAGCTAAAAACACTGCAAAACCAAGCCATTCTTCTGTCTTTGTAAATTTGCGGAAGAAATATCTTCTACAAGAACCTACAAAATACATACCATAAAATACCAAAAATGCAAGTAACGATATTCCACCTGTCTGTATACTCATTTGTAAATAAAAGTTATGTGGTCTTGTAAAAATGGTATTAGCAAAACTACTCTTATAACGACCAACATAATCATTTTGTGGAAATACGATAGCAAACGTATCTGGTCCTGAACCTACAATAGGATAGTCCAACAACAATGGAATAGAGCGACCAAAACAATAACCTCGACCACCTGCTACTGTTTCATAACCTAAAAATACATTCTCAGCCATAATACATTCATCTATTCTGCTATAGTCATTGATACACTTATAATTTCCTATTACAATTTGATTTGTAAAATAATAATCCTTATTGTCTAACTTCAATCCAAACGCATAAACATCTTGATAAACTGCTGTTTGAATCGTAATTTCATCTCCATTATCTAAAGTAAAATAAGCATAACTTTTATCTTCATTATAGGAAACTTCTTTCTTTTCTTCCCCTTCATACACTGCATAAGCAAAATCGGTAGAAGATACTGCCATCATTACTGTAAATTCTGTATCTTTATAAACAACTCTGACACCATTTCCTGTTGTATCAATTCCTTTTAATGCAGCATCGGATTTTTCAATCGCAAGTATCTCTTTTAAACGATTGGTTAATAAACTATCTCGATATGTGTCAATTAATAAAAACGACAATACAACAAATGTAAATGTTGGAATAATAATATACCAAAATTTCAATACCTCTTTTGATTTAAACAATAAAAATACAAAAACGACTACTGCAATTGCAATCAATCCTGTACGAGATTGTGAAGCAAATAAGAAAAATAACAAAGCAAAGGAAGTAATTAAATACAAAAGCTTTTTCCAAATAGCCTTGCTAGTCAAAAAGCCTGCTACCATCAACGGAAAATATAATACAACATAAGAACCTACATAATTTGGATTAAATAATGTTCCATATGCTTGTCCCACTGGAAATGTTAATTGAAACATTCCAAAATTATCAATAATCTCATTCCCTGCAAACAGTCTCTGAACAACTTCCATACTTAATGGGTCTTTGCCAATTGCTTGCATGACACCAATGAAAGACATCAAAAAACCACCTACTAAAGCAGCCCCTGAAAGTTGTTTTACATCATCTAGCGTATTGATTACAATATAAGCATAAAATGTAACAATAATATACCCTAAAAGAACAGGTAATGGCTCTTTTTGGTCCATTGCACCTATTAAAGAATTTGTCAAGTTTTCAGAACATACTGTAGATAAAACTACAAATCCCAAATAGATAAACAAAGGAATAAAAATAAGAAAGCTCTTTTTCCTTTGTTCTTTGTTCATTTTTACTACTTTACATACAAGTGCTACGAAGATAATAATAGCGATTGCAATAAATGCTACCATTTTATAGTGCAAAAAAATGTCAATATAATAGTCTGTTTGTGAATTCCATGGATAAATCGCATAACCAGAATTACCACTATAAAAACGAACAATCAATGGTAACACAATTAGAATCACTTCTAATGGAAGTAGCCACCAATTTCTTTTTGGTTTTATTACTTTATCATCATTTTTACTCGCCAATACAATCTCTTGTTCTATCATTGGCTCTACTACGTTCTCTTGTTCCATTCTACAATTTTTTCCTCCTATTTCTCTTTCTCACTAAACTATACTTTGACAGCGTACCTACATTATAATGAAAGTTAAGAGAAAAGTAAATCAGAAACTATTTTTTTCTTGACTTTCTTTTTTGATTCTTCTATCATAAAAAATAGGAAGTGTCTTCCTTACCGTATGATTCAATTTAAATTCTTGAGCTTTCGCTTATAATTTCCAATTTTATACAAAACTAAAAATGGTGTCAAAATTGGTGTCAGCTTTGGTGTCAATTTTCATGTTTTTTCAATAGTGAACCTTATCAAGAACTTCTTTACATAAACAAAAATAAAAGCATGAAAACGATAAAAACACAGATACTAAAAATACACTTTCATCATAATAATATTACGTTCTGCCAAATGGCAATTGGAAAGGAGATTATTATTTTATGAAAAATAAAACAAAAGAACATACTCTGCCAAAAGGAATCTCCAAACGTGCAGATGGAAGATATCAGGGAAGATTTACCTTTCAGGGACAACGCTATACCTTATATGACCGTGACTTAAAAACACTCCAGAAAAAAATGGCGGATGCCCGTTACGAAATGGAACATGGTATCTATCTCAATTCCCAACATATGACACTGAATACCTTTTTTGAAACATGGCTCAGTGAAATTAAAGAACATACGGTAAAGGCAAATACTATTAGCGTCTATTTGGAAATTTACAAAGTGCATATCGCACCAGCTCTCGGAAAAGTTCAGGTTTCCTCCATCAATAAACTGATGGTACAACGCCTTTTAAATAATATGTCTAAAAATGGCTTAAGTCCAAATACATTGGCAAAGACAAAAGCCATTCTCTATAGTGTTTTTAAAGAAGCAATGGAAAATCAAATGATTTCTCATAATCCATGCGAAAATATTACAATCAAACGAGATAAAACAGAACGTCGTGTATTAAGTTGCGAAGAACAAAAAAAATTCCTAGAAGCCATTCACGGCAGTCGCTATGAAACCCTTTGTATTCTCGGTCTTTCTACAGGTCTGCGTATCGGAGAACTGTCTGGTCTTCGCTGGAGCGACATCCGTTTTGAAGAAAAAACATTAACCGTAGAACGTACTTATATTTACCTGCACGATGTAAAAAATCATCAAATGCGTGATGAATTTCATTCTCCAAAAACAAAGAATAGTTGTCGTACTATCCGCTTGCTAGACTCCACGATTGAACTTTTAAAAATGCATCGTACAAAACAAGAAAAAGAAAAAGCAACTATGGCAGAACACTGGTGTCCTGTACCAGAGGGAGAAGACTTAGTCTTTACAACAAAAACAGGTGGTCCAGTCAGAGGTCTTAACGTGACAGAAACATTAAACAACTATGTAAAAAAAATTAACAAAAAAGAAGAAATTTTAGCCGCAAAAGAACAAAGAGAACCTATTATTTTTGAACGAATCACGCCACATACACTACGCCATACTTTTGCTACCCGTGCGTTTGAAAGTGGCATTCCTCCAAAAGTAGTACAACAGATTTTAGGACACAGTAGCTTAGAAATGACGATGGACTTATATACCCATGTTACCGAAGATGTCCAATCTAAAGAAATTCAAAAGTTAGCAATATTCTTTTAAATAAAATAATTTACTTGTTCTTGTTTGGTGTCAAAGTGGTGTCAGAGGCCTTATAGATAGGCGTTGCAAGAGGCCTATCTATTGCCACCAAACCCTGTATTTTTATACATTTTTTCATTTTTATCTCCTTGTTACTTAAGGAGGAAATATAATGAAACCATTCTTAAGAAAGGGTGCTATCCTTCTGGCATCTACCATGGTAATTTCTTCTGCTGCACCGACAGTAACTGCTGTTTATGCGGCAAAGAACTTTACTTATGCATACCAGACAGGCGGCACTGTAAGCTCTCTCGACCTTGAAGTGGGGGATGCCGTTGATTTAAAGTTCCTTGGTGTCAAGGACTACAAAGATTATTCCCTGTCTTGGAATAGTTCTAACCCAAACGTAGCTGTTGTTGACAGAAACGGTGTTGTTACAGCAATTGCCAATGGTACTGCAAAAATTACATTAACTGTAGGTGATGGCAGTATTTACACATCCGAAGGTGTTACTATAACTGTTGGCGAACAACCTAAGATGAATGTTGTACTCGGTACATCTAAAGACAAAACATTCAATACTTATACATTAGAACTCGGAAACACTCTTGATTTAAATTTCTATGGTGTTACGAATTGGTCTTCTTCTCGTTACACAACAGAATGGACTTCTTCCGATTCTAAAGTTGCAACTATCAATAAATATGGTGTTGTAACTCCTATCGCTGCTGGTAAAACAATCGTTACGATTTCTATTGTAGATAAAATTACAGGAAATGCTCTTTCGGTAACTCCTGTAGAACTTACTGTTCCTACACCTACGATTACAGAAACACCAGAAGTTCCTGAAACTCCTGAAATTACAAATGAATTTACTGCAAAGCAGATAAGTGACTCTACTATTACATTGACATTTGAAAATAACAAAGAAATCACTGCTTCTGATTTAGAAAAAGGTCTTTCTTTCTACTATTATGTAGGAGATATCAAGATTTCTTATCCAATCAAAGTAGCTTCCGTAAAGGATGGCGTAGCTACCCTTACTTCTTATGTTAATTTTACAGATGGAACTAGATATGGTTTCACTTATGGGGAAGAATCTGATGAAATTGTAGCAAGCATCGGTGAAGTTTCTAACATTCAGTATACTTGGAGCTGTGAAGGTGATGAGTATAAAGCTTATGCTGGTACGGATACACAAATCAATGTAAAACTGTTAAATGCACAAGGAATTGATATTACTTCTACTGCATTAGCTCAGTCTGGTGCTTCCATTGTATTTAACTTAGCAAAAGAATCTGAAAATGGTGATTTCTGGATTTCCGATTCCAACAATGGCAAAATTTTCTTTAACTCTGAAAATGCAGTTGCACAAGTAGAAATCGAATACATCACTGGTAAGTATGATTCTGAAACTTATGAACCAATTCCAGGTCCTAAGACAATTGCAACCATTATTAGTTCCAAAGCTCCTGCTTATGGTATCAATGTTGCAGCAGGTATCACTGCTACGATTGTAAAGAATTCTTCTGCGGAAGGAGCTTCTATCGACTTTAGCAAGCCATCCACAGTGATTGCTCTTGGTGATGAACTTAAAAATTCTTATCGTCTTGTTGCAAAAATGACAGATACAAAGGGGGATGCTGTTTATACAGATACTATGGATGCGGAAAAGGGTACCTTCTCTTTTACAACAACAAATAATGCTATCCTTTATGTTTCTGAAGATGGAACTCTTATGACAAATAGCACAGGTACTGTAAATGTACTTGTATACTTTACTCCTGCTGGTGCAAGCACTGGCACTGTCATTGCTGTTGTTCCAGTCACTGTAAGAACAGCAAGAGCTATTAGCTCCTTGACATTAGACAAAACTTCTGATGTTATTTCTACAGAAGCAGGTAATGGTTTTAATGAAACAACATTTAAGGTAACTTTAAAAGACCAGTTAGGTGACCCAATTGAAGGTGATATTGAAGTATTATGTAACTTAAAGAATCTTCCAAATGGAGTAACTGCTGTTCCAGAAGTAAGTGCTGTAGAAGGTGCTGATGGTGTTTATACATTCACTGTAAAAGGAGATGCTTCTAATCTTCCAACAAGTGCAACAGGTTATGCTTATTCCTTTACGGTAAGTGCAGATAATATCAAGAAGACATTTAATGTAACAGTAAAAAAACCTACTTTAGATAAGAACGATAATCTTGTAATTTCTGGTTATAAGATTGAATTTGCTGGAGATAGTGATTTAAAGACAACAAATGATAGCAAAAAGATGGCTACTGCAACTTTATACTTATTAAGTAATGGTGTGAAAGCAGAAATTGCGAAATTATCTCCAAAACAGGCTACAGTATCTAATATGGTAGTAGGTGATTACTACTATACTGTAACAAAAGGAAATACTACGATTGATACAACAACTGTATCTGGTACTGCAATTCAGATTCCTTTAACAGATATTAAAGAAACCGAAGTAGATGGCTCTACTATCAATGTTGTTGATAAGAGCAAAAACGGAACAGGAACTTATACTGTAACTATCTATAAAGGTATTGGTTCTACCGTAGGTGCTACCGCATCTGCATTAACACAAGTAAGCAGAAATACATTAACTGTAAAAGATACTCAAGATACCCTTTCTTATGCAGGTAAGAGTTCTAACTCTTTCGCTTCTATGGATGGTGGTTTAGAAGACCTTATCAAATCTTGCTTCAAGTTTAAACTTGGAGATACGGTACTTGATAGTCCTGAAGATTACAGCAATATTATTGTTGTTGCAAATGCAAACAAGGTAATCGAAAATGGAACATTAAGACCAAACAGTGTATGCTTCATCAAATCCGTTGATTTCTATGTAGAAACAGCAACAGGAAGTAACACTTATGTAAAATATACTACAACAGTAAATGACTATGTGGAGGTAAAATAAGAAATTAGTTAAGATACTCAAGAAAATAAAATAAACATACGGTAAAGTATCCGCCCTACAACATATTTTGTAGGGCGGATACTTTTTATCCAAATTTTTAATCTGTCACACCAAGCTTAATTGCTCTATTGATATTTGATACAGTCTTCTTATAACTCATTACAGAAGTTTCGTCCTCTTCTCCATAAGGGATTGCAAATTCTACGCTCTGCACAACAATATGATTTGCTTTTTCTATATACTTGTATGTAACATTTGTAATCATATCTTCGGTGAGAGTAGTCCATGCCTTACCATCTAAATTAAATACAAAAAGTTCTGCAATAATCTTACGAACATTAGTTAAATCGTTTTCGCCATCTACAGTAATTGAAGTTTCTTTGTTCTTTAAGGAACGTAATGTAACTTCTTTTGTAGTATCTTTTACTTCAAAATCAGTAGTAAGAACTGCTTTACTTACTGTTGTTCCTACGCTCTTAATTCTAGTTACTGTAACCGTATATTTGCCTTCTTCTAAAGATTCTAAGATTAAACTTCCATTAGATTCTGGTGCTGCTACATTCACTTTTACACAATCTTCCGCTTCATCAAACCAAATTCCAAGAGAATTTGCATTTTCTGCTGCTTTTACTGGCTTTCCGTCTGGTCCTATCACAAGAATATAAATTTCATCTTCTGCACAATTACTTGGAGTAAACTTATGATTTGCCTTATCCTGAACCTTAATCTTACTTGCGTCATCATAGAGACCAACTTTAATACCATTACTACTTACTTTATAAATATTAAGTTTTGCAGATTGAATCATCTGTGTTAAATCACCATTGCCAATGCTGATGATATCATCCTGCATTTCCACTCTCCAAGAACTTACTTTAATTTCCCCATTAGAAATGGTTGGCTTCTGTAAAGATACATTGATTGTCACTTTACGTTTTGTATTTGTTTCAGTAATAATAAGAGAAACACTCGTCTTATTTGTTACTGCCATCATATTTTCCGCATTGATATGCAATGTTGTACCCTCTAAATAAGCTGGGGCATTACTAGAACCATCTAATGCCTGATTTACATCAGATACAGCACAAGAAAGCTCTAAATTATAATCTCCTGTCCACTCTTTACCATACTGGTCTTTTAATACAAGTTCTACTTCTGTCTGACAGAATCTATCTTCAAAACCTGGCAATGAAGTGGCAGCAAGAATTGCACTATTAGATTTTGCAGTAATGGAAGAAAGAGCTCTTGGAGCTTTCACTTCTACATCACACATAAACTGTATTTTTTGATTACTTGTGGTATTATTACTATTATTAAAAACATTTAAAACAGCAAATCCCTTGGATACTTGCTGATAAGTAAATAATCCACCCTCTTCCATCACAATAAATGGCTGTGAATTATCTAAATTATCAAACTGCACACTATAACCCATACTAGCAAATAATTGCTCATAATCGTTAATACTATAGATTCCGTTTGCTGTATCTACACCTCGTTCGTCCGTACAATAACGATTACCATAAGTATCTTCAATTAAAGCTACAATTGTCTGATTATCTGTTCCTGCAATTGTATTATGTACTAAATTATTCCAATCAATCTTTGTATCCGCATCATCTATAATTGTCCACTTTGTATTTCCAATGTTAATTCCATAACTTGGAAGCTTTGTTGCTCTTACTGTGATTCTATTTGTTAAATTTTTTACATTACCATTAGCATCATAGTATGTAAAAGTTGCTGATAAAGTTGCTACTGTATTTGGTGCGTAGAAATTTAAAATATCTCCACTTAAATCTACTTTCTCTGAATTCTGTGGTGAAACTAACTCATAAGTAATATAACCACTATTTCCATACGTTTCTGTAACATTTATACCATTTGAATAAAGCTGATACGATAATTCTACTGGAACATCAATCGAAACTTCTTCATCATAAGCATATGCTACACCTTTCTTACCAAGACATTCAAAAGAAACTTGAAGCTGTGTTGGAACACCGATTCTAACAATCACTGTCTGACCTGCATCGGATTCTCCAACACGAACAACATATTTTTCTCCATTTTGGAAGTAATCCACAGGAGTAATTCTTACTTCCAAACCATCTGCACTTACGGTTGCACTAAAATCTTTTGTTACTTCCGTTGTCTGATTTCCTACTGGTACAACTTGATCTAAAGAAATATCTGTAACATCAAACTCTGCTCCTTTTGGGAACGTTAATAAAATACAATTATCTGATTCTAATTTCGCTGTATAATAAACTGTTCCATCCGAAGGTACTTGGGTTGGAGTTGGTGTCGCTGTTGGTACTTTTGTTGCCACTGGAGTTGGTGTTGCTGTTGGTCTTGTTGTTGGAGTTGGTGTTGCAACTACGATTGTAGAACTGTCAACAACTTGAATAGCCACTGGACGAGCATGATACTCTGTTCCTGTTGTATTATTTTTTAATTTTGCTTCAATAACTGTAATACCTTCATTTAAACCAGTAATTTTACCTGAATTACTTACTGTTGCAACAGAAGAGTCTGTAGAATTCCAATCACAAGTAAATCTTTCTTCTGCACCGTCTAATAAGCCATAAAAGTTAAAATCTACGGTTTTTCCTTTTTGAAGTTCATAAGAAATTGGGGTTTCTGATGCGGAAGTGCCTAACTTTACAGAAAGTTCTTCTCCTACATAAACTTTTACGCCAGCAGAAGTATAGATACTCTCATCTCCTACAATATACTTAATAGTAGTTGTTCCTTTTCCACGAGCTGTAATATTTCCCGCAGAATCTACTACTGCTACTTCCTTATTGGAAGAATCCCAATCACAAGTATAATTCTTATAATCCGATACCCCCACAAATTTCAAATCCACTTGCTCACCAATTTCTAGAGCTAATTCTTTTATTGTTTCATCTGTATTCTGTTCTACATAATAAAAATTCTTTGGAGCAGCCAACGCAGACATCTGTGAAGGTGCGATAAAAGACATTGCCATAGAAAGAACAACAGCGAAAGCAATCTTTTTTGTCTGTTTTCTCATAAAACCTTCTCTCCTTTCCAACATTTTATTCAAATTTTCTGTTTTATAAGTATGATTCAACTAAATCATTTTCCTGATAAGGTCGAACTATAGCTATTATATTCCATTTTTTTTAATATGCCAAGCCTTATTTTTATAATGAATAAATATTTATTTTTTCTAATATTTATTCATACAAAAATATATACCAAAACTATCCAAAACTGGTAACAAATACTACTTAAGGCGGAAGATATAATGAGAAGTTTCGTTAAGAAACTCGCTTTCACTATGGCTTTGTCTATGGTAGCAACAACAGCAGCACCAGCTGGTTCTGCAATGGCAGCTACTGAATTCACTTATGCATACCAGAACGCTGGTCGTGTGACAGAGTTAAATATGGAGGCTGGTGATGAAGTAGACCTTCGTTTCATTGGTGTAAAGGATTATAAGAATTATACTTTGGAATGGAAGAGCAATGAGCCATCTATAACTACTGTTAATCAGAAAAATGGTATTGTTACAGCAGTAAAAGATGGAACAACAACTGTTGAATTAGTTGTTGGGGATGGAAGTGTTTATACATCCATACCTGTTATTGTTAAAGTTGGTACAGAAGCAGAAGAAGTAACAGTAAAACTTGGTACTTCTAAAGACAATATTTCTGA
>CALAEX010000260.1 GCA_937891165.1 uncultured Lachnospiraceae bacterium
ACAATTTGCAACAATTCATTGATACTTACTTGTGCAATTTGCATTTCTCCTTCTTCTCTGTCTAACCGAACTAAATTCAATAAATCGGTAATAATTTTTGTTTCTCTATCAATCTCACTATTAATATCGTGTAAGAATTCTTGATATAACTCTTCTGGTATGCCTTCTTGTCCTAATAAAGATTCTGCCAACACTTTCATTGAGGTCAATGGAGTTTTTAATTCATGAGATACATTAGAAACAAACTCTTGTCTCCTTTTTTCCGTATCTCTCATATCATTTAACATATGATTAACGGAGGCTACAATCGTTTCCACTTCATAATTACCTTTTACTTCTATTTTTTCTTCCAAGTCTCCTTCTGCTAATTTTTGTAAACAAAAGGTTAATTGTTTCATCGGAAATACCATTTTAGAAGAAAAAACAATTATAACACATAACGCTAAAACAATCAAAACTACATTCCACAATAATATACTTCTGCCAATAACATCAAACCCATACCCATCCACAGGAATCGAATAAATAAATATTACACCTCCTAATACAGTAGTACCAAGAGAATCTCGGATTTGACAAACAATTTCTGTTGTATTATCGTAAGAATAATGATAGGTCAGTTCCTTTCCTTGAAGTGCTATTATGACTTCTTCTGAAATAACTGTTTTCCCTTCCTCTCTATGAAACGTATCCTCAATCACCTGTAATTCCGAATTTACTACAAGAATCCGTCCTTCATAAATTTGTGCTACCGTATCCATTGCTTCTGAAAGGTTTGTTTGTGCTGTATTCATTAAATATCCTGTATTTTGTATTCTATTTGCAAAATCTACACATATCTCTAACGCCTTTTCTTGACGTTTTGCAATTTCTTGTTTTCGATATCCCTTCACTAAAACAATCGACATAATAAGCAGTGGAATAATACATACAAAAAACATGACAAATATCATTTGAGCATGAAGAGTATTTGCTTTCTTCCACTTTTTTTTAATATTCAAAATAATATCCCACTCCCCACTTTGTATGTACATATTTTGGTTCACTTGGATTTTGTTCTATTTTTTCACGCAAACGGCGAATATGCACATCAACTGTTCTAGCATCACCCGGATAATCTCTGCCCCAAATTAAATCAAGTAATGCTTCTCTGTCATAAACTTTATTCGGATGAAATACAAGTAGCTCTAATACATCAAATTCCTTTGCTGTCAGATTTACTTCTTTTCCTGCTACAAAAACTCTCCTGCTATTACAATCCAACTTTAAATCTCCATACACAGCTTCTTTTGCATCTTCTTCTCTTTTTTTACTGCGTCGCATAATGGCTTTCATTCTAGCCTTTACTTCCAAAATATTAAACGGCTTTGTAATATAATCATCTGCACCATATTCTAATCCTAAAATCTTATCCATATCATCGTCTTTTGCTGTTAACATAATAATTGGCACATCCGAAAACTCTCTTACTTGCTGACATACTTCATACCCTGTAAGATTTGGGAGCATTACATCCAATAAAATGACATCATAGGTATTTTTTTGTATCATTGATAATGCTTCCTCTCCATCATATGCACATTCTACTTGCATTCCTTCCTGCTCCAAACTAAAACGAATACCCTTTACAATCAATTTTTCATCATCTACAATTAGTACCTTTTTTGCCATTACTTTACGCTCCTTTCAAATTCAGCTATTCTATGGTGACTCTGTCTTTTACTTTTTCAAACATGGTCTCTCCAATCCCGCTAATATTCATCAGTTCCTCAATACTTTTAAAATTCCCAACTTTTGTTCGATATTCTATAATTCGTTTTGCTTTAGATTCTCCAATGCCTGGTAATGTAGTCAATTCTTCTACACTTGCTGTATTTAAATTCACTACTTGCTCTTTTTCTACTTGTTGTTCTACACTAGGTTCTCCTGCTATTTGTTGCTTTAACGAAAGTTCTTCTACTTCACTTTTTGTTAAAATATAAATTCTCTCGCCATCTTCCACTATCCTCGCCAAATTGTGGTATTCCCTTGCTGCCTCTTTTGTAAATCCTCCTGCCAACTCTATTGCCATATAAAGTCGGTCACCTACTGTCAAGGAATAAACTCCTGTCTGTTGAACTGCTCCACAAACATAAACAAAAATTAAACTTTCTGTTTCACTTTCTGTTGTTGAAAAATCTTTTATTTCAAGATTTTCTTCGTTCAAAACTTCCTCCTTTAATACATCTTCTTTTTGTTCTGTTTGTGAAAATATACTACTTGGAAGTTCTTCTTTTGTATTTTGTTTTTTTCCTTGTAATACATACCAAAAACCACTGACAAGAAAAAATAAAACTACTCCTATTACAATGAAGCGTTTCTTTTGCAAACAACTACCTCCCTTTTGGAGTCTTTGTTTCTTCAACCGCCTAACGTTATTGTACTCAATATTTGCTTGCTATGCAAGAACAACTTTTTTTATTTCCATTTAAATAAAATAACTCCACCTATCATAAGTGCCATTCCAATTAATTTAGAAAAATCAAAGGATGCTTTTTCTGAACCAAATAGTCCAAATAACTCAATAAAATAAGCTACAATTAACTGTGATACAACAATAAACATAATTGCCTTTGCTGGTCCAAGTAACTCCACTCCTTTAATTACTGTATAGGTAATAAATGCTCCCATTGCACCACCAAGTAACATATACTTTTTATCTATAGCAAATAAAGAAGCAACTGTCCCTTCTCTTCCTGTCAAAAACCATGCAGCAATACAAACAAGTAATGCACTAAATTGTACAAAACCAGAAGCCATCCAAATACCACTTTGTTTTGTCACGCCTGTATTAAAGACTCCTTGAATGCTCATTAGCGCACCAGATAAAATAGAAATCAATATACCAAACATTTCAGATTCCTCTCTTTCCCCATTTATTTAGTTAGTATTCTCAAAAAAAATCCCTTTATTCTCCTTGGGGAACTACTACTACTAATTCTGATTTTATAAAATCAGCAGGAGTTACTAGCCACCCACTATCCCCATCAATATCATATCCATATTTTTTAAATGCTAACCAAACTAAATGAGCACACTGTGTCCCCCAATAGTCCTCTTTCATATCTTTGTCATCTATCATTCCTGAACTTAACCGATATGGAATACCATTCAAACTAGATTTCGCATATGCTGCAATCTCTTTTCTTATCTCTTTTGGTGCTTGCAATCGTAATACTTTTACATGAGGATAACGCTCCCACTCGGAAAGCTTGGAATATTCTGATTTTGTTCCAATACCATACGCTTCTAATGTAAGTCCTTTTACCGCATCTACAACTAAAGCCGCATGCCCGTGCCGATAACAAAAACAATACGTGGAATCCGTTACTAAAATATCTCCCTCCTCAATATCTGTAAACTCTCTACGAAAATTATTATATTCTTCTTTAATAATCCAATAAAATGTTATCGTATCATATCTATTTGTATCTTCTCGAAAAATCTCCCAATAGTTTGGTTTCTTAATTACCAAAACAATTAAAAATCCTATTCCCACTACTAACAACCATTTCCTCATAAGGCAAGAACCTCCTCTATTCCCTTAGCCTATCCGAAATGATTTACTTCTATTCCATTTTAAGGAAATGAAATAAAAAATGGAGCAATCGAAAAATAAATAAACGCTCGACTACTCCATTTTCTTTTTTAATAAATTCGATTAATTCCTCTAAGCACTTCTTCCATCCACTGGTCAACCGAATAGGATTCTGTATCAAATATCTTTACAATCACACCATATGGCTCGGAATCTCCAGCAAAAGCATTTGCTTCATCT
>CALAEX010000261.1 GCA_937891165.1 uncultured Lachnospiraceae bacterium
ATTAAGGTTGTGGACTGCCACTTCGTACCGCCATCCCAGTTTTTCACACCTTCCCTATAAATGTCAATACATAAATGTACAAAAATTCTAAAATAATAATGTACATTTTTAATTTTCTGTACGAATATGGTCTTTCAATCGGTATGACCTTCCTGAGATAGCAATCACATGAGCGTGATGTAACATTCGGTCTAAAATAGCATTCGCTACCACAGCATCATAAAATACAGAATCCCAATCACTAAAGTTAATATTGGTTGTTAAAATGGTACTTTTTTTCTCATATCGTTTATCAATGAGTTGAAAAAATAAATTAGAGTCTTCTTTGTTGATAGGAAGATAACCTAATTCATCAATAATCAAAAGTCGATATTTACTAAAGTGTTTCAAACGCTCTTGTAAACGATTCTCTGCTTGTGCTTTTTTTAATTGTTGTAATAAATCATGACATTTAATAAAATAGGTGCTAATTCTTTTTTTCGCTGCACTGATTCCGATGGCTGTTGCTAAGTGAGTTTTTCCCACACCACTTGGTCCTAAGAATACTAAATTTTCATTTTGCTCCAAAAATCGTAAGGTTTCGTATTCTTGGATTTCTTGTGGATGGATGCCTGGCTGAAAAGAAAAATCAAAATCTTTGAGTTCTTTTTGGTGTGGAAATGCTCCTGCTTTTATCATAGAATGTGCTGCACTCATCGTTTTATAATCTATTTCATAATTCGTTAGTTTCAATAATCCTTCCGAAAAAGAAAGATGATTCGCAGACACAACATCTGCTACTTCATTTAGGTGCAACTGCATTTGAGTTAAATGCAGTTGTTCTAAATTTTGACATAGTTGTTGATACATACTATTCATACTGATAAACCTCCCCGATTCTTGCTAGATTTTCTTTGGCATACTGTTCGATATTCTCCTTTTTTAGAGCATGAGATTGCCCTGCAATGGCGATATAATGTCTTTCGTGATAATTTAATTTTTTGCAACTCAAAGGATGCAAAGTAACTAAAGTTGTGTTATAGTAAATATGTAGATAATTGTCATACACTTGCAATCGCATCTCTTTTCCGATGTATTCTGGTGGTACAGAATACTGGCATTGTTGGTAAGTTACCATACTAGAGGTGTTTACTTTGGCATGGGATATGGCAATACGATAAGGCTTTCTTAGTTCTTCTGGGGGAAGAGGATGTAAGAAAGCCTTTTCCTTTTGAAAATACAATAAAGGAATTCTTCCTGTCCCTTGATTTACCTGACTATTCACACGATTATTGATACGCTCTACTAATTCACATAACTCGGTATAATCCAATCTTCCATTATACGCACGAATTTCATCTAATATCTTCATAGGTGCTTCTACTTTTGCCTTAGTTTGTGGTCTTCCTGCAATACAAGGTTGTACTCGAAATCCATAATCCTTCGCAAACTGTGCAAAACGATAGTTTACTTTTCCTTCGGAAGTACTAGTTCTTGGTTGCTCCATTACCGTTTTCATGTTATCGGTGAGAAGTTCTTCTGGAACGCCACCTAATTGCTCCAAAGCGTCATTCAGAAGTGAGAATAAAACCTCTTGTGTTTTGCTTAACGATAAGCGATAGACACGGAAACGTGAATAAGAAAGTAAGAAAACGAAAACGTTGATGGTAATGATTTCTCCCGAAGCTAAAAGAAAAGGAATATCTTCTTTCCAATCGAGTTGTGCTTGTGTTCCAGCGGTAGTTTCAAAACGTAATACAGGTTTTTCAGCTTTGGATGGACGCTTTTGTTTAAAATAATCTGCAAACTCTTTCTTTGAATTCAGGTAGTGACAAAAGTTAGCATACTTACATTCTGATAATCCATGATTATCTACTAAGTACTGCCATAAAACTCTTTTATAATAGAAAACTTGTGAATTCTGAGGAGAAAGAAGTTCTTGGATTACTTCATAATAAGCATCCAAACAAGAAGTTTTCTTTCTACTTTTTGATTTTTGAAATCCGTTCAGATATTTTTCTACGGTTCTTCTATCTACCCCAAGTTCTCTTGCGATTTGACTTTTATTGATACGGATAGAAGAATTTTCTACCAATGGTTTCAATTTATATAAGTCCTCCAATGAATTAATTGTGACATCTACAATCACATTACTTTTAAAAATCATACTGTCTACCTCCTGGTAACAGTATACCATTTGTACATCTTTATTTTAGATTTTTTGTACATTTTTATTATATCATTTATACTGTGCATCTGCATGAGGTTCGGCTTTACAAAAAATCTGGTCTTACCGGAACCGGAGCCACCAATAACAA
>CALAEX010000262.1 GCA_937891165.1 uncultured Lachnospiraceae bacterium
TGTTCTTTATAAAAACGGCTACTCTAGTGGAAGGCTCATCGGACACGCTCTCGCTCGGAACGAGACGTAACCGCACTAAGCTCGAAAAGACCTCGTTAAGTGCGAACGTCTCTTTACGGTCCTCCGTGGCATTCCACTAGAGTAAGCCGTTTGCGAAAGTATTAATAAAGTGGTATAACGTTTATATGAGATAAAAAACTACGGAATGACTTTTGCTCATACCGTAGTTTTTTATAAAAGTTGCTTTATTACGTTAATATTTAAAAGAACAAAAGTTAGAGGAGGGAGATGGTAGAATGAAACAACAAAAGATTTCTATAAAAATGAAGCTGTTGGGGACAATATTACCAGTTGTTTTAGTGATTGTGACGGGGTTAGTGGCGATATCGTATATTGTTTCAAGGGATATTATTAGAGAGTCTGCAAAAAATCTTTTGAATACATCAATTGAGAATCAGGCAAATCAGATTGAGGGTTGGTTAAATGAGAATCTTTCAGCGTTTCAAATAGTCAAGCATACATTAGAGCAAACAAATCCAGAAAAAGAAGATTTGCAGGAGATGTTAAATCAATATTATAATTATAACTCGAATTATCCACAGGGTATTTATATTGCAGATGAAAATGGAACTGTCATGGTTGCTAGTCAGTATGAAGGGATGATGACAAATCCAACAAAAACCATATGGTATAAAGATGGTTTAACAAGAGTAAATATGGGATTTACCGATGCTTATACAAATGAAAACGGGATAGCCGTAATTAGTGCATCTGGTATTTTAAATGATGGAACAGATAAAATAAAAGTAATTAGTGCGGATTTACCATTAGAGCGAATTAGTATTATGGTAAATAGTTTTATTGAAATGGAAGATGCAGAAGCGTTTTTAGTGAATCGTATGGATGGTGCAATTATAGCACATCGAGATAGCTCTTTGATTTCTAAAAAATTAGGAGAGTTAAATGATGATTTTATGAGAGAAGTTGAAGTGCATTTGTTAGAAGGCACTTATGATACAGTAGAGATTGATGGGAAAATGACAGCATTTTCGAGCTTGTTAGGAACAGATTGGACGTTAGTATCTTATGTTCCAATTGATACGATTTATGCTGGTGTAGATAAAATTAGAATGATTATGTTTGGAGTTGCGTTATGCTCTTTACCAATATTAGCTATTTTAATTGAACGAATGGTACATATGGTAATTTCACCAGTCAAGGAATTGACCAAAGTCATTACTTCAATGACGGATGGAGATTTTACAGTAGAGATTCAGACAAAACATCAGGATGAAATTGGTATCATGAGTCAAAGTGTAGAAAAATTTATACAGACGATGAGAAACATGATTTATTCCATTCGTGGTGTTTCAGATAAATTATATGAAGAAGCAAATAACAGTCATGTAACTTCGAATACCATGTACGATGCTTCTAAAATACAAAGTGAATCGATGAGAGAATTGAGTAAAACCGTAGAGCAATTATCGCTTTCCGTGAATGAGATTTCTCAAAATGCGACTTCGTTAGCATTAGTCGTATCCGATGCAAAAGAAAATGGAAGTGAAGTTTCTGTAAAAATGGAAGAAACCGTAGAAGTATCACAAAAAGGCAAAAAAGAAATACAAAATGTTGGAAGTGCAATGCAAGTGATTGTGCAATCCGTAGAGAAATTGCAAGAAGCGATTAATAAGGTAGGAAAAGCTTCTAGAGAAATTACAAGTATTACAGGAGTGATTGGAGAAATTGCAGAAGAAACGAATTTATTGTCGTTGAATGCTTCGATTGAAGCTGCTAGAGCAGGAGAAGCTGGTAGAGGATTTGTGGTAGTAGCATCTGAAATTGGACAGTTAGCACAACATAGTGCAGACTCTGTACGAAATATTGAAGAATTGATATCCGAAGTAAATATGTTAGTGGAAGCTGTTGTAGGTCAGGCGGAAGATAGCATGAAGAATATTAATGAGAGTAGTGAAATGATTAGGAAGGCAGAAGAAACATTTGATATTATTTTTGGAAATATTGATACAGTAGGCAATTTAGTACAGCAGATGATTGAAAAAGTAGAACAAGTAGATGATGTAGCAACCAATGTAGCAGCCATTTCCGAAGAACAAGCAGCAAGTTCGGAAGAAATTTTGATAACAGCAGAAAATATGGCAGTACAAGCAGAAAAGATTACACAAAATAGCCAGATAGTAGCAGATGGGGCAAGCCAGTTGACAGATTCTGCACAACAATTGACTAAGGAAGTGGATAAATTTAAAGTAGAGAAAGGAGAATGTTAAGATGTCAAAAAAAATTAGTAAATTCATTATTTTTGGAATTCTTTTGTTCTCTTTTGTATGCGGTTGTGGAACGGGTAGTGTTGTTGGCGTTAAGAATGATATTAAAATATTGATGTCTGTGAATGAGATGGATACGTTCAGGCAAACATTAGTGGATGCAGCATTGATGAAGGCAGAAGAACAAGGAGCAACTCTAGATGTGTTTGATGCAGGTGGAGTGATTGAAAACCAAGTAGAACATATGAAAAAAGCAGTGAAAGAAGGATATGATATTGTAGTATGTTCACCAGTATCTGCGGATACGGTAGTAGAATTAAAAGCAAGTGCAGGTGGACTACCAATTGTTTTCTTTAATAACTGTCCAAGCGATAAGCAATTAAAAGACTGTTTTTATGTGTATGCTGGTTCCGATGAACAGGTTGCAGGGGAATATCAAGCAGAATATATATTAGAAAAGTTTCGGACAAAGAGTAAAATCAATATTGTGATTATTGGTGGTTCGAAAGGTCACTCTGCAACGGTAGGAAGAACAAATGGAATTAAAAAAGTATTATCTCAAAGTGGGAAAACGATAAATTATGTATTTGAAGATTA
This sequence comes from uncultured Lachnospiraceae bacterium, assembly GCA_937891165.1. Taxonomy (GTDB): domain Bacteria; phylum Bacillota; class Clostridia; order Lachnospirales; family Lachnospiraceae; genus SIG299. The sequence continues at coordinate 2,883 of CALAEX010000262.1, forward strand.
TGCCGATTGGGATACTGGCAAGGCATATGACCTTTTTTCAGTATTCTTAAAAACAGGAGTAAAAGCAGACTGTGTACTTTGTAATAATGATGCAATGGCACTTGGAGTGATTCAATGTATGGAGGAGCAAGGAATTAGTCCAAACGAAATGATGGTGCTAGGTGTAGATGCAACAGTAGATGGTTGTAACTCTATTAAAGAAGGAAAAATGGCATTTACGGTGTATCAATCCGGAAGCGGACAAGGAAATGCAGCAATAGAAATGGCACTTCGTATTGTAAAAGGAGATGCACCAGAAGAAATGGAAGGCATTACGGAAAATGGAAAATATGTATGGGTACCATTTGAGAAAGTAGATAGTAGTAATGTAGAAAATTATGGAAAATAATAACTTCTTAAAATATAATTGTTTTGGCAAAAGGCGAATCGCTTACCGTGTTCTTACAGATACTACCAAGACGGGCTTTCCTAAAATTCAAAAGACTTATTGAAGTATGTATCATTTGTGATATACTTAGTTCAAAACAAATGAAAGGAAAATAAGGTATGAGTGAACTAAAAAAGGCAATAGAAGAAATTACGTATGTTAGTAAAAAATTTCCTAATAAAGCATGGGAAATTGTAGTAGCGAATAAGGAAGAAGCAATCCCCTATTTACGAAGTGCTATTGAGAAAGCGTTAGAAGAGAAGGAGGATTTAGAAGAGGATTATCAACTTCATTTTTATGCATTATTTTTACTTGGAGAGTTTCAAGATAGAGAGTTCTTTTCTAAAATTATGGAGATTGCATTACTTCCAAGTGAGGTATTGGATTGTCTGATTGGTGATTTGACAACAGATGGGTTTAGAGATATTGTTTATCATACATACAATGGAGATATAGAACTTCTTAAAAGTACCATTCTAAATAAATCTGTAAATGAGTTTGTTAGAGCAGAGTTGTTAGAAGTTATGGGGCAGTTATATTTAGATGGTACTTTAGAGGAAAACGAGTGGAAAACGTTTCTCAAGCAAAGAGTATATAGTGGGGAAGAATATAGTTATTTTTATGATGGAGTGGCAGGAATAATTTGTAAGTGTCATTTTGTAGATATGCTTCCAGAAATAAGATATATGTTGGATAATGAGTTAATGGATGAAACAGTACTTGGATGGTATGATTCTTGCTTAGACTATATGTTTGAATATAGAGAGTATGAGAAAAATTTTTGTAAAGATTCAATTAATGCAGCAGAAACATTAAAACGTTGGGCTATGTTTGAACAGGATTCTCAATCGAACTTGATGGATGAAAAAGCAAGAAGAAAAGAATTTGAAAAACTGATGAAAATGATGAAAGGAAAAAATATAGTTCATAAAGTTGGAAGAAATGACCCTTGTCCATGTGGAAGTGGAAAAAAATATAAATTTTGCTGTTTGAATAAGCCAAATTCTCCATTAGATGCTATTGAAAGTGCTTTAGAACGAGAAAAATGTTTGAGTGAATATCCTTATCTTGGTGAGGAACGAGAAGAAGGAAAAGTATATTTAAAAGATTATTTTGATTTAGAAAGTATTGAGATTGACAGGCTTCTTTATTTAGGATTAAAGAATCGTATGGGATTTATTTGGGACAGAAATGAGTATCAAGAACAAAATAGACGAAGAGAATATTTAAGTTTGGCTTTTCCAATGTTTTTAGATAAGGTAAAAAAAGAGGGAATAAAAACATTTGAAGAATATAATAAAAAATTCAGTATTCACTATTTTTGTGAAGAATGGATAGAAGAATTATTGGAATTGTTAAAAAGAAATGGAAATAAAACTCTTTTTGATGAAGTGAAAAAATGTGTAAAGGAAATGAAAAATTAATAATAGAAAGATAATAGGATGAATGAAAAAGGATTTCTTTTAGAAATTTCACCTGTTTATTGAAAAAAAGTGTATTAATGGATTTTCTTGTGAATGATAGAATAAGAATAGAAAAGGGTTTTCTATAAAATCTCAATATATTCATATAGTCGTTAGTTGCGATACAGATTTTATTTATTTAATAACAGCATATTTTCCAAATCCTGCTATATGGGAAAATGATTTTAAAAGAAGAAAGGAGCATTAATTATGGTATGTATGAAATGTTATACTGAAGCAAAAAAAGGGTTTACAACAAGTGTTACAGATTTAGGTAATTTTCTTGTGATTGTTAGAAATGTTCCTTGTTATAAATGTGAGGAGTGTAATGAAATTATTTATACGGGAGATGTTGTAAAACGATTAGAACAAATTATTGAACAAGCAAAAAAATTTACGCAAGAAATTTCTATTGTAAATTATAGTAGTGCTGCGTAATCAAAAATTTAAACAAATAGATATGATAGTATATTCGCTTACGAGTAAGTAGTAAAGCGGATTACGAATATCAGATTGATTAGACATTTTCTTTTAAATAAGCAGTGAAATAAATTGTAAATGTCTATATTATAAAATTAGGTATGATTTGTTTATTCGTTTCATACACTGTACAAACAGTAATGTACAGGTGAAGAATGACGAATTGTAGTGCAGTAAAGTATCGACAGATAGAAGAAAGAGCAGTAGATGTGGCACATTATATTGTAGAAAATAATGCTACAGTAAGACAGGCAGCGAAAGCATTTGGAATCTCAAAGTCCACAGTTCACAAGGATGTGGCGGAGCGTCTATTAAAAATCAATGCTGTTTTAGCGGAGGAAACAAGAAAAGTATTAGACGTGAACAAATCAGAGCGTCATATTCGTGGTGGTATGGCTACAAAGGAAAAATATTTGCATATCATAAAATAACACAAGAAGCAGGACTACCAGTATTGGAATCCTGCTTCTTCCTATATTTATTATAGTTTTTAAGTTAAAGTATTTTGTAGTTCGTTAGCAATATATTGTATTGCAGTTCCATAAACTCCAAGTTCTGTGGCTTGTATTGTGAGTTCTTGGTAAATAGTTTTTAAATTTTCCTTAATGGTGTTAAAATCCCTTTCCCCTGTTATTGTTTTTAGTGCTTGTATTATCAAAGCAAGGTCACAACAAATATGATGAAATGATTCTTTTTGCTTTTCATTTAAGTATAAGTATTCTAGTTTTTGTAGTTCTCCTTTTAGATAAAATAATAAAATATTTATTTTAGTGCTTAGTTTTGTGTAAGTTCTATTCTGTGAATGATAGAGAGAAGACTCATTTTTTGCTTCTGTAGGTGTTTGTAAAAAATCAGTTGACAGAGTTTGAAAAAATTCTATGGTTGCTTTTATACTTTCTTGAACAGCAAGAATGCTATCAAGTAAGTATTTATGAGATGGAGTTCGCATAACATCAATATCAAAGGTAAAGGAGAGAATATCTATTTGTAATTTATAATCTTCTAACATGGATATTGTTATATTGTTCAGTGGTAGACTAGAAAGTGTGTTAGTCATTATAGTAATTTGTTCAGCGATATAGGCATAAGGATAATTACAATGATTTATCAACATAGAGGCGGCAATAGTTCCTTTTTCAACTATTTTTTGAATTAGTTGTTTGGCATTTGTTTTGATATCAGAAAAAATAAGTGTAGTTAATTCTTGAAAAAATTCAACTACTTTGTCCGATTTTATTTCAGCATTTTTGGAAAGTGTAGTATATTTTTGACAGATAGGCTCAAAAAATTCTTTATGTATAGGTTTTGCACGAGAGATAGTCAATCCTACTTGAAATGATGTAACATAAAATTGGAATAAGGCATCTTCTATTGTTTTTATAAGTAAAAATCGAGTGGATATTTCATCCGAGTATTGTGATATATCAGTAATACGATATAAAATGGTTTGAAGCTTGTCGGCTATGGAATCTGTTCGAGTAGCGATGGAATCCCAAAATTCATTATAAAAGGTGGAAGCTTCTGAAATTGTTATTTCGTATTTTCGAGTATATTCTGCAGTTTCTTTTAATTGGACAATAAAAACATTGAATTCTTTCAAAATAGTTTCTGTAATTTTTGAATAGCTCATATAAAGTTCTCCTTCTTGTTTTATTGAAATATGTGATAAAAGATGATATTTTCGATATTTCATTGGGGATACTCCCATGATTGTCTGAAAACTGCGAGTAAATCCTTCATGGGTTTCGTATCCATATTTTAGTGCAATTTCGAGTATAGTAGTATTAGTTGTAACAAGTTCTTTTGCAGCAAGAGAAATTCTTCTTCTTGTAATGTAATGCATAACGCTATCTCCAATAATTTCCCGAAATAAACGTTGATAATGGTATTTGGAAAGATAGATATCATGTGCTAAATATTCTATGGAGAGTTTTTCTAAAATTCTTTCTTCAATGATAGCTAGAGAGTGAAAGATTGCTTCCTCTTTGTTCATATGGTTACCTCCTCATAAGTATAGTATATTCTATTTTACATTTTATTTCTTGACGGAAAATGCTCAAATTTCAATAAAAAAACAGGACTGCCAATAAGCAATCCTGTTTCTTTCAGTGATTATATTAAAAACTTTTCCATAAGTTACTTTTTAATTAGTATCTTTTGTAAAGTTCCTTGGGTGGGAGCAAATGTCTTGGAATACCATTTACCATAATAGGTGGAACATCGCCCTGAACCAATGGCTCTACATAAGTAATAAAACGGTCTGTTACATAAGTTCCGTCTTCTGTAATCCATTCGCGAGGAACACACTTTTCATCGTTAGCAATCTTGTGAACGTCTCTAACTGCAGTTCCACATTGATATGGGTCATCAGAGAAACGTTGAAGAACTACCATCTGACCAGAATCACCTTCATCTGCTGCCTTTACAGCTGCACCACCTACCTGAACAGCTTCCAAAATATCGATACGGGAAGCAAGGTGGGAAGCGGAACGCTGTAATGTACTAAATTCGATAGCACGAGTCTTACAGCCTAATTCACCTGCGATAAAGCTTGCAAGATAAGCTGCTGTACCAGATAATTGTTTATGACCAAATGCATCAACGAAATTAATATCATTGCCTAATTCACATACATATCTGCCATCCGCAGTACGGATACCTTCAGAAACAGCTACGATAACAGAAGTTTTTTCTTTGAGTAAGCTTGCTACTCTATCTCTGAAGTTTTCTACATCAAAAGTAATTTCTGGAAGGTAAATTAAATCTGGACCATCACAGTCTTCACCTTTAGATAATGCAGTAGCACCTGTTAGCCAACCAGCGTTACGTCCCATCACTTCTACGATAGTAACAAGACCCTTAGAATATTCTAAGCATAAGCTGTCACGAATAATTTCCTTCATAGCTGTACCAATGTACTTAGCAGCACTTCCGTAACCAGGAGTATGGTCAGTTAAAGCAAGATCATTATCAATTGTCTTTGGACAACCGATAAATCTTGTCTGATGACCAGTAATAATAGCATAATCGGATAACTTCTTAATTGTATCCATAGAATCATTACCACCAATGTAGATGAAAGCTTCAATATCAAGCTTATCTAAAATAGCAAAGATTTTTTCGTAAACAGTTTTATCTTCGTGAATACCTGGCAATTTATAACGGCAAGAACCTAAAAATGCAGAAGGAGTTCTCTTTAAAATTTCTGCATCCAATTCAGAATGGATGTATTCAGATAAATCCACATACTTTTCTTCCAATAATCCCTGAATACCATGAAGCATACCATATACTTTGTTTGCTCCACGGTCCATTGCTGTACGATATACACCAGCAAGACTGGAATTGATAACTGAGGTAGGACCGCCAGACTGTCCCACGATTACATTTCTTTTCATGATAACCTCCAAATAAATTTTATCTTTCTCTTTTTCGATAGTACTTTTGACTGTCTTTTCTATTTTAATATATTATTGCCAAAATTTCCACAGTTATTTTTTTATTTTTAAAAAAATCTTTAATAAATAAGTGAAATTAAGCTAATGAATCTATGCTTTCCTTACAATAATTCTTTTCTTTAAGGTATTTTTATGGTACAATGTGACTAAAGGTGACACAATACCTTAAAAATTTATTTCCAATGAACAAGGAAAGGAGCATATGGTGTGCGAAGTAGTACATCATACAATGATTATCATGGATTTAAAAGTAATGGAACAAATTTTTAATGATACCGCTTATGTAAGAACAAGTGGTAGTCCTGCGGAACTTCGTTGTGCAGAGTATTTAAAAGAGCAGTGTGCAAAGCTTGGCAAGGAAGCAACCATTGAAGAATTTGAAGTAGATATGGCAACCATTCAGGAGGTCAAATTTATTGTAGATGGCAAGGAAATTCCTTGTACAGGTTATTATTGTGCAGGTAATGATGTGGAAGTAGAAGCTCCACTTTATTATATGCCACATACAGATAAGTATTCCATGTCTCAGTGTAAGGGCAAGATTGTATTATTAGATGGTGCTGTTGGTTTTTGGTTATACAAGGATTTAGTAGAAAATGGTGCAGTTGGTTTTGTAACTTATAATGGTAATGTGACATTTCCAGATGAAGATATTGACCAGAAAGAGCTTCGTTTTTATGCAGAAAACGACACAATTATTCCAGCAGTATGTATTCATGTAAAACAGGCAATTGAATTAGTAAAGAATAATGCAAAGACAGCAAAAATTGTTTTGAAACAGGAAGTTGCAAAAGGCAAATCTCATAACGTAGTAATGGATATTCCAGGTGAGTGTGATGAATTTATTACTTTTACTGCTCATTATGATTCTGTTCCTTTATCCGTAGGTATGTACGACAATATGTCTGGTTGTGTTGGTTTGCTTGGTATTGCAGAGCAGTTAATCACAAAGACACATCACTATGGATTACGTTTTATTTGGTGTGGTTCAGAAGAACGTGGCTTACTTGGTTCAAAGGCATATGCTAGTGCACATGAAGAAGAATTAAAGAAAGCAATTCTTAGTATTAACTTAGATATGATTGGTTGTGTAATGGGTAGATTTGTTGGTTGTGCTACCGCGGAAGAAAAGTTGGCTCATTATGTAGAGTATATGGGAAATATTGAAGGATTTAGTATTAGTACTTCTTGTGATGTTTATCCAAGTGACTCTACTCCTATGGCAGATAAGGGTGTACCAGCGATTACATTTGCACGTTCTGCACCTCCTAACACAGCAACCATTCATAATCGTTATGATACGATTGCTTCTGTAAGTATGGAACAAATGCAAAGAGATATTGACTTTATTGCAAAGTTTGCAGAAACGATGGCAGATGCTAAGAAATGTCCAGTGACAAGAGAAATGCCAGAGAAGATGAAGGAAAAACTCGATTACTACTTAAATAGAAAGAAAGAAAAATAGTGTAGTGTTGTCTGTTAGAATTAACCGCTTTTATTATGTCGAATTTTGTGTTAATATTAAGAACAAATGTAACTAAGAAGGTACTCAATAGTTACAAACTATAATGAATAGAAAGAAGGTATGTACGATGGGAAATGCAACGTTTATCGGCGGTGTTCATCCTTATGATGGGAAAGATTTGTCCAAAGACAAGCCTACCATAACGTTGAATCCGACGAGTGAAATGGTATTTCCGATGGCACAGCACATTGGTGCACCAGCAAAGCCGGTAGTAGCAGTGGGGGATACTGTGTTAGTAGGACAATGCATTGGCGAAGCGACAGGTTTTGTATCTGCAAACATTATCAGTTCTGTATCTGGTAAGGTAAAGATGATTGAACCTAGATTAACTGTTTCGGGAGCGAAAGTATTGTCTGTAGTAATTACAAATGATGGGGAATATAAGACAATACCAAATTTTGGAGAAAAGAGAGACCCAAAATCATTATCTACAAAAGAAATTTTAGAGATTATTAAGAATGCAGGTATTGTAGGTATGGGTGGTGCTGGTTTCCCAGCTCATGTAAAGTTAGCTCCAAAAAATCCAGAAGATATTGAATTTATTCTTATCAATGCAGCAGAATGTGAACCTTATTTAACTTCTGACTATCGTGAGATGTTAGAACAGCCAGAGAGACTAATTGGAGGCCTTCGAATTGTTCTTCAATTGTTCCCAAAGGCAAAAGGATTGATTTGTATTGAGGATAATAAGCCTGCTGCAGTAGCAGTTTTAAATGAACTCATTAAAAATGATAAGAATATTAAAATTAAGGAATTAACTGCAAAGTATCCACAAGGTGCAGAGCGTAATTTAATTTATGCTGCAACAGGAAGACAATTAAATTCTAAAAAGCTTCCATCGGATGTTGGTTGTATTGTACAAAATGTAGATTCTGTTTGTGCAATTTATCGTGCTGTTGCAGAAAATGTTCCATTAGTTCGTCGTATTGTAACAGTAAGTGGTGATGCAATCAAAGAACCACAGAATTTTATTGTTCCAATTGGTATGTCTCAGGCAGAATTAGTAGAGGCAGCAGGTGGATTTAAGGTAGAACCAAAGAAAGTAATTTCTGGTGGTCCAATGATGGGTACAGCAATGTATACATTAGATGTACCAATTCAGAAAACATCTTCTGCTATTCTTGCATTTGAAGAAGATGATGTAGAAGATTTTGAGCCATCACCTTGTATTCGTTGTGGTAGATGTATTTCAGCTTGTCCAAGTCATTTAGTTCCGCAGAAGATGGCACTTGCTTCAGAAATGGGTGATAATGAAGCATTTGAAGCATTAGGTGGTATGGAATGTTATGAATGTGGTAGTTGTACTTATGTCTGTCCAGCAGGTAGAAGATTAACACAAGCATTTAAGCAGTCTAGACGAGCTGTTTTAGATGCAAGAAGGAAGAAGTAGGGAGGAGAACAACGTGGGAAAAATGTTTAATGTTTCCGCTTCTCCACATATTAGAAGCGGAGTGACGACTTCAACAATTATGCGTGATGTGGCAATCGCATTGATACCTGCTTGTGCGATGGGTGTCTATCAGTTTGGTCTTCGTGCCTTACTTATTTTGCTTGTGTCCACATTAACTTGTGCTGTTACCGAATATGTATACCTTCGTTTGACAAAAAGACAACAAGGACCATATGAATGCAGTGCAATTGTAACAGGTATGTTAATTGGTATGAATATGCCACCAACTGTTCCGGTTTGGATTCCGGTAATTGGCAGTATTTTTGCTATTTTAGTAGTAAAACAAGTATTTGGCGGTTTAGGACAGAATTTTATGAATCCAGCACTTGGTGCTAGATGTTTCTTGTTCCTTTGTTATGCAGACCGTATGAATACATTTAAAATTCCTCAAAAGATTGGTGTTGCAATTACGAACTGGGGTGCAGCGTCTGTAGATGGTATTTCTGGTGCAACTCCATTAACAGCATTAAAAGCAGGAGAAACTGTTAGTTTATTTGATGCATTTTTTGGGTTTACCGGTGGTGTTATCGGTGAAACAAGTGCAGCAATGATTTTACTTGGTGCAGCTTATATGGTATATCGTAAAGTAATTTCTTTGCGTATTCCAATTGCTTATTTAGTAACATTCTCTGTGTTCCTTCTTTGCTTTGGAGGACAGGGATTTGATTTGTATTATGTTGCTTGTCACCTTTGCACAGGTGGTCTTATGTTAGGTGCATTCTTTATGGCAACCGATTATGTAACTTCTCCAATTACAAAGAATGGTCAAATAGTATTTGGTATCGTTCTTGGTATATTAACAGGTCTGTTCCGTCTCTATGGAAATAATGCAGAAGGCGTATCTTATGCGATTATTATTTCCAACTTACTTGTACCATTGATTGAGAAAGTTACTATGCCAAAACCATTTGGACATGAAGGAGGAAACTAAGATGGCAAAATATAAAAAACAAAGTATGATGAAAGATGCCATTATCCTCTGCATGATTTCTTTAATTGCGGCATTGGCACTTGGATTCGTAAATGAATTGACAAAAGATAGAATTGCATTTTTAAAGGCTCAAGAAAAAGCAGAGGCTTATCAGGAAGTCTTTCCAGAAGCAGTTGCAATTGTAGATAAAGAAAATGATGCAACATTAAAATCCACTTTAGAAGAAGCAGAAAGTATTTTAACAGCAGGCGGATTTTCTAATATTAAGATTAATGAAGTATGTATTGTACAAGATGCAAATCAGAATAGAATTGGTTATGTAGCATCCGTATCTTTAAAGGCATATGACTCTATGACCTTGACGTTTGGTTATACAACAGAAGGCGTATGTACTGGTTTAGCATTTTTGGAAATTAAGGAAACACCAGGTATTGGTATGAAAGCAGATGAGCCTGATTTTAAAAATCAGTTTGTCAACAAAAAAGCACAAGAGTTTATTGCTGTAAAGAATGGTGCATCCGCAGACAATGAAATCAATGCGATTAGTGGTGCAACCTTTACAACGGATGGTGTGCTTCGTGGTGTGAATGCAGGCATTTGCTTTATGAATGAACTTCAAAACAGATTAGGAGGTGCTAATTAATGGGAAAATGTTTTAAGCAGTTTTTTAACGGACTCATTAAAGAAAATCCAACCTTTGTATTAATGCTTGGTATGTGTCCAACATTGGCAGTTACCTCCTCTGCATCGAATGGTCTTGGTATGGGACTTACAACAACAGCGGTACTTGCATTATCCAACTTATTTATTTCTCTGATTCGTAAGATTATTCCAGATAAGGTAAGAATTCCAGCGTTTATCGTTGTTGTAGCTACTTTTGTAACGATTGTACAGATGTTATTACAGGCGTATCTTCCAGCATTGAATGAAAGTCTTGGTCTATATATTCCGTTAATCGTAGTAAACTGTATTATTTTAGGTCGTGCAGAAGCATTTGCTTATACAAATGGACCACTTCCATCTTTATTTGATGGTCTTGGTATGGGACTTGGTTTTACATTAGGTCTTACCTCTATCGGTATTGTGCGTGAATTAATTGGTGCAGGAAAAATATTTGGTTTAAATATTATGCCAGATGCTTATGAACCAATGGCTATCTTCACACTTGCTCCGGGTGCGTTTTTTGTACTTGCGTTATTAACCGCATTACAAAATATTTTTAAAGCAAAATCTGCAACAAATGTTCCTAATGCAAAAGTTGCTTGTGGTGGAAATTGTGCAGGTTGTGTAGATGGTACTTGCGTAGCTAACCGTGAAGAAATTTCTAGAATTAATGGAATTAAAGAAGCAGAAGCAGCAGCTGCAAAGGCAGAAGCAGCAAGAAAAGCAGCCGAAGCAAAAGCGGAAGCGGCGAAGAAAGCAGCTGAGGCAGCAAAGAAAGAAGCAGAAACAACAGAGGGAAAGTAGGAGGATAAAACAATGAAAGAATTATTACTTGTGCTTGTCGGTTCGGCTCTTGTAAATAATGTTGTCTTAAGTCAATTCCTTGGTTTGTGTCCATTCCTCGGAGTTTCTAAAAAGACAAAAACAGCAGCAAGTATGGGAGCTGCCGTAATTTTCGTTATTATGATTGCCAGTGCAGTTACTTATGCGATTCACTATGGTGTATTAGTAACACTTGGCATGGAATATATGCAGACGATTGTATTTATTCTTGTAATTGCAGCATTAGTTCAGATGATTGAAATGATGTTAAAGAAAGTTAGTCCAGCCATTTACTCTGCACTTGGTGTATATCTTCCACTCATTACAACAAACTGTGCGGTACTTGGTGTAGCTATTACAAATATTCAGAATGCTTCTAGTTTTGCAGAAAGTATGATGAATAGCTTAGGAACAAGTGTTGGTTTCTTAATTGCTATTGTGATTATGGCTGGTATTCGTGAAAGACTCGAAGGAAATGATATTCCAAAGCCATTTCAAGGTATGCCAATTGTTTTAATTACAGCTGGACTTATGGCAATCGCATTTTGCGGTTTTGCCGGTGTAGTATAAGGAGGTAACGATGATGATAATAAATGCGATTCCTTATATGTTCCTTGCGTTTAGTGTGAAAAACGTTTTAATTGGAGGAGCAGCCGTAGGTGTGCTTGGGTTGATTCTTGGTGTTGCTCTTGGATTTGCAGGAAAGCTTTTCTTTGTTAAGGTAGACGAAAAGGAAATTGAAGTAAGAGGATGTTTACCAGGCAATAACTGTGGTGGCTGTGGTTATGCAGGTTGTGACGGTTTGGCAGCAGCTATTGCAAAAGGCGAAGCCCCTGTCAATGCTTGTCCTGTAGCTGGAGCGGAAGCACATGCAAAAATCGGTGAAATTATGGGTCAAGCGGTAGATGCTTCTAATAAAAAAGTAGCATTTGTCATGTGCTCTGGTACTTGTGATAAGACCGAAAGAAAATATAACTACTATGGTATTAGTGACTGTAAACAAGCAGTCGTTGTTCCAGGACAAGGCGACAAACTTTGTAGTTATGGATGTCTTGGATTTGGTAGCTGTGTAGAAGCTTGTCAATTTGATGCCATTCATGTCGTAGACGGTGTAGCAGTTGTCGATAAAGAAAAATGTGTCGCTTGTGGTAAGTGTGTATCTACTTGTCCAAAGAACTTGATTACATTAGTACCATATGATGCACCACTTGCTGTAGCTTGTCACTCCAATGACAAAGGAAAAGATGTGCGTGTAGCATGTAAGACAGGCTGTATTGGCTGTATGATTTGTACAAAACAATGTGAAGTGGGGGCAATTACAGTAGAAAACAATTTAGCAAAAATTGATTATTCGAAGTGTACAGGATGTGGTAAATGTGCCCAGAAATGTCCACAGAAGATTATTGTTGCAAGATAATGTAAGAAAGGAAAAGATGCAGTTCACAGGAATTGCATCTTTTTTGTTTTGTATAATTCATTTCACAGAATGTAATAGTTTCATCAAAAAGGTGAAAGTTAGTAAAATAATGAAAAAAGTCTATATTGACTTGTGATGAAATATTACTGTTTGAAGTTATGTAAAAAAAGCAGTTTTCAGAATAAATACTGTTTGGACACGCTCTCGCTCGGGACGAGACGTAGTCGCACTAAGCTCGAAAAGACCTCGCTAAGTGCGAACGTCTCTTTACGGTCCTACACAGTATTTATTTTGAAAACTGCTATGCCTACAGCAAAGTGTTTGCAAATAGTAACTAATTGAATAATATATCGGCAAAATATTGAATGGGATTATTGGCTTTATTGCCGATAATATGTTATACTATTATATAATGAATTATTGTTCATATCTATGCAAAAAATAGTATTTATGCAAAAAAATGCTATGTTTGTAGCAGGTGATAAGGTGTGAATGAAAAGTCCAATCCCCCAGCTGTGCTGGGGAGAATAGTGTAAGTGGAAAC
>CALAEX010000263.1 GCA_937891165.1 uncultured Lachnospiraceae bacterium
GGGTAGTTACATATTACAATATATATCGAATGGATTTGGAAAGTGGAAAAGTGACGTATGGAGCTCTTTCTCATGATGATAAATTATATGTTGTTGAGACTTTATATACGGATGGGAAGGACATATATGCAGTATATTATGAGAGAAGCTTAATATATCCTTCGGAACGGCCTGTTGTTCGTTTGCTAACCGATACAATGGATACTTCAGGAAATGCTAAAGTAGGAATCGAATTTTTAATAGAATAAAAGCAAAGGAGAACTAATAATGAATCGATTTTTTATTCTTATGCAAGTGGTGTTAAGTTTATTTTTGTTTGTAGGATGTCAAAAGGAATCTACAATAGAAGTAGAAACTTTGGCGATTGAACCAGAGATATTTCGGTATGCAGGAACAGAAGAAGCAGATACTATTACGATAGATGAAAATGGATTACTTTATACTTCCGATTTTATTCGTTCTAATTCGGATACAACAGAAAGTGTATCCGAGGAAGGAATTCAACGCTTTTCGGTTTACGATTTAGATGGTACTTGTTTGAAACAGACAGATATTACATTAGGAAATGCTATTGTGAGTGCTATGTTAGTAGAGGAAGAAACACTATATTGTATCATACCTCAGACGGAAAAAGGACAAGTATTAGTGGCAATTGACCTTACAACTTGGGCAGTGAGAGAGTTAGCTGTCATACCAAATGAAGATTATATTACTATAACAAAAATGGTGGCAATTGGAGACTACTTTTATTTGTTTGGAAAATCTATTATGGGAGAAGATGTTTCCTATAATATACTTCCTAATGTTGCAGTCAATTATTCTGGAGAAGTGATTGGAAGAATTTCTAGAGTAGAAGAAAATCCATCCGTAGAATTTTTAAATGCACCTGTTCCTTTGGATATTTTTAAAACAAAAGATGATACACTAATGATTTATTATTATCATGAAGAACGTGGTTTTGGATTTTTTGAATTTTTTCCAGAAGAACAATTGTTAAAAGAAGCAGGTTGGAAATATACGTTATCTCCAATGAAATGTTTGAGTTCTTGTGAGGAAGGATATTTATTTATCCATAATTCTGTATTACACTATGGAACAGTAGATGGAATGGAAACACAGATTACGACAGACCGTTCTAGTATTTGGAGGTCGGCTGTTTATACAAAAGGATTTGCTTTTTATTATGATTATAATGAGAATATGGTAGAGCGAGTTTGCGTGACAGATACGTTAAGAGAAAATAAAACGATTCACTTACTTATCAATTTAGTAGACCCTGTAGATATGTATAGTTGTGGGTATCGAATGTTGCGACAAGAAGTAGATATGGAAACATTTTCTTTGAAAGTATTAGCACAGGATTCGGACTTTGATTTATATTTATTAAATACGGTTTATTCTAATGCATATAATATTAAGAAAAATGGTGTTTTTTATCCTTTAAATGAAGTATCGGGAGTACAAGAATATTTAGATGCTTGTTTTCCAAATTTAAAAGAAGTGGCTACCAATGAAGATGGAGATATTTGGATGATTCCAATTCACTTAGATATGCCACTCCTTTTATATGATACTGCTTATGGAAAAGAACAAGGAATAGATATTTCTACGATGAATTATCAAGAGCTTCTTTCTCTTACTGAACGTGCAGAAACAGAAAATTCTGGTAAGATTATGAATGCAAAAATAATTAGTGAATTTTTTGCACAATATTTCTATAGTGAAGATTCTTTTGATACCGAAGTATTTCGAGAGTATATGAAACAATTAAAAAGTTTATATGAGTTATTAGGGGAAGATATGGATAGTATTTTTTCCAAAGAGTATGTTTCTGAGATTTTGCCAGAGTTTTTTTATGACTATATACCATTTAAAAATTTCTTATCTGCTTATGCAGAAGATATTGAGATAGCAGAAGCTTCGGAGCGAGTAAAAGTAATAGAAGTTCCAAAGATAGAAGAAGGAATTCCAAGCCTTGGAACTTGCACCTTTTTTGCAGTAAATCCACAATCCGAAAATTTGGAAGCAACATTGGCTTATATTTCTACTCTTTGTAGATATTTATTGACATTACAAGATTCCTTTTTATTAGCAGATAGGACTACCTATTCTGATAATACATTTATACAACAATGTTATGATGTTTATTCTACAGGAGAAATTTATTTTGCTATGGATGAAGTGGTATATTATGATGCATTTATGAATTATTTGGAAGGTAGTATGACATTAGAAGAAATGATAAAGGAGATGGAACGTAGACAGGAAATGTATTTAAAAGAATAAAAGAAGTAAGAAGACAAGGAAGATATCTTATGTATAAGAAAGATATTTTCCTTGTCTTTTTATTGACGGTTTTGTAAAAACTGGATATACTTATTATTAGTAGCTATTGAGTTATAAGTTAGTAGTAAAGCGGATTATGAATATTCGCTTGATATGAAATAATGTCTATATCATAGACAAGATAACGGAGGAGGGCGGATTTATGGAGATTAGTATTTTTGAGGCAATTGGACCTTTGATGGTAGGTCCTTCTAGTTCTCATACAGCGGGGGCAGCTAGACTTGGTAGAATGGCAGCAAAATTAGTAGGACAACCTTTTTCTCATGTAGATTTTGGTCTACATGGTTCGTTTGCTAAAACATATCAGGGGCATGGTACGGATTTGGCTTTAGTAGCAGGGGTTCTTGGAATATATCAAGATGATGAGCAATTGCGTTATGCGTTTGATATTGCAAAAGAAAGAGGACTTACCTATAAGTTTTATGAAATAGAACTAAGTGGTGCTCATGAGAATACGGTTTGTATGTCTTTTTTGATGCAGGATGGGACAAAGAGAGAAATCATTGGTTCTTCGATTGGAGGAGGACAAATTAAAATTTGTAGTATTGATGGTTTCCCATTGGAAATGTCATTAAATATGACAACATTGCTTGTGTTGCATAAAGATACAAAGGGTATGATTTATAAGATTACAAGAACTTTAGCTGCAAATGATATCAATATTGCGACAATGAAATTAACTCGTCAAGAAAAGGGTGCGATGGCTTGTTGTGTTATTGAAACAGATTCTGATATTACAGAGTATGTAGTAAGAGAATTGGAGGAACTTCCTTCAATTCATACAGTAAAAGTAATTAACTAAGTGTAAATGGGGTGAGAAAACGATGTATCATAATTTAAGAGAATTATTGCAACAAGCAGAAGAACGAGGTGTATTACTTTCTAGAATTGTGCTTGAGAATGAAATGGAGCAGTTTGGACTAGATGCACAGACGATTTATCAGAAATTGGCAGACCGTTATGAGGTTATGGAGCGAGCAGCTTCTCGTGCATTAAATGAACCATTAAATACAGCAGGAAATTTAATTCGTGGTATTGCGATGCAACAAAATGCATATACCGTAAAAGGAGAAACTCTTTGTGGAGAGTTTATGAATACAGCTATGGCAATGGCTCTTTCTGGTAGTGAAGTAAATGCTTCTATGGGAAAAATTTGTGCTGCACCAACGGCAGGAGCTTGTGGTATTGTTCCAGCGGTGTTGATTTCCATTGAACGGGCAAAAGAACTTCCAAAGAGTGAAATGTTAAATGCGTTATTAACAACTTCTGGAATTGGCACAATTATTATGAAAAATGCAACAGTGGCAGGGGCAGAAGGTGGTTGTCAAGCAGAGTGTGGTGTAGCAGCGGCAATGGCAGCAGCAGCAGGAGTAGAGCTTTGTGGTGGTACACCAAGACAGTCTATTTGGGCAGCGGTACTTGCTTTAGTAAATTGTATGGGATTAGTTTGTGACCCGATTGCAGGTTTGGTACAAGTGCCATGTGCTCAAAGAAATGCTTCTCAAACAGTGAATGCATTAACTTGTATTGACCTTGCTATGGCAGGAATGACATTACCAGTGACACCAGATGAAGTAATAGAATCTATGTATAAAGTGGGAAGAATGCTTCCGCCACAGCTTCGTGAAACAGCTCAGGGAGGAATTGCAGCGACACAAAGTGCACAAGAAATTACGAAAGAAATTTTTTCTTAGAAATGAAAAAAGGGGTTGTCCAATAGGCAACCCCATGAAACTGTATTAAGCTTCTTCTGTTTCTTTTACTTCTTCTGCAGGAGTTTCTTCTACAGTGTCTTCTGCTTCTTCTGCGGTTTCTTCTGTTTCTTCTTCTGTGATGTTGATAGAAACATACTCACGATTTTCGTCAGTTTCTTCTGTTGCATCTTCATCGAAGCAATCGTCGAAATCGTCACAATCCTCTGCATTCTTTTTTGCTAATACATTTTTGTATACACAGTAAGCACCAAAACCAGCAGCTGCACCAGCAGCAATACTGCATACAAATTTTACGAATTTTTTCATAGTATCCTCCTTAAAATATGGTTTTGGATGAACATAAGACATCCATTTGCCACAGTATAGCATAAATTAAGGAAAATAACAATAAGGAACTGGCTTAGAATGTGAAGATTAATAACGAAAAAATAAAGAAAGTGATAAAAAGGAGGCAGGCAAGAGAATAATGGAATGGTATATAACAATCATAAACTATTTAAAAGAAGTGAATGCATTGTCTACTTTTTTGAGATTAGTATTGGCATTGATTTGTGGTGGTATTCTTGGGATGGAGAGAGGAAAGAAAAATAGACCCGCAGGATTTCGTACCTATATGTTAGTTTGTGTAGGTGCAACCTTAGTTATGCTTACAAATCAGTTTATTTATAAAGAATATGGAACAATTGGAGACCCGGCACGATTAGGAGCACAAGTGATTAGTGGGATTGGTTTTTTAGGGGCAGGTACGATTATTGTAACTGGACGAAATCGGGTAAAAGGTTTAACAACTGCGGCAGGGCTTTGGGCAGATGCTTGTATTGGTCTTGCAATTGGAAGTGGATTTTACTCGGGAGCAATTATTGGGTGTAGTTTGATTTTTTTTGTAATGTCTATATTATATCGGTTTGATACTAGGATGACAGCAAATACAAAAGTCATAGATTTATATTTAGAATTTGCTAAAATGTCAGATTTAGGAAATTTTATTTCGTATATAAAAGAGAATGAAATGAAAATATCAGAACTAGAAATGGCGAAATCAAATAAAATAGATGATGTTGGAATTGCCGTAATTTTAACATTGAACATGGAAAAAAAGAAACCACATACAGAGATTATTCAGATGTTATCGTTAGCAGAGGGTGTTATTTATATTGAAGAAATTTAGAATTTGAAGAATATGTGAATTTTGAGAAAGTACTTTTCTTTTTATAAATTTTGTGGTATGATGTCAAATGTTTGTATACAAAAAATAGTTGAGATGATACAACAAAGAGGAAGGAGCACCTTACAGGAAGGTAGAAAGGATTTAGTATTATGAGAAAGAAAATAATGGCAGCATTGCTTGCAGGAGTCATGGTCTTAGCAGTGGGTTGTGGTAGTAAAGCAAAGGATGATAATGTTACTCTTGGGGAATACAAGGGACTTACTTTAACAAGTGTTTCTCAAGCAACGGTAGAGGAAGAGTTAGATTCTATTTTAGCAAGTTATGCAGAACTTCAGGAAGTAGACCGTGCAGCAGTAGAGGGTGATACAGTAAATATTAACTTTGTTGGTACATTAGATGGCGTAGCATTTGATGGTGGTACAGATGATTCCGAAGCAGGTACCGACTTAGAGCTTGGCTCAGGTTCTTTTATTGAGGGCTTTGAAGATGGTTTAATTGGAGCAGTAGCTGGTGAAGAAAGAGTTTTAAATTTAACTTTTCCAGACCCTTATGAATTAAATGAAGAAATGGCTGGTAAGGATGTTGTATTTACTGTTACAGTAAATGCTGTGAAAGAATTAGTAGTACCAGAATTAACAGATGAATTTGTTGCTGAAAATGCAGAAGGATATACAAATGTAGAAGACTATATGGTAGGTCTTGAAGATGCTTTAAATGAGAGCAGTTATTTTGAACAGATTACAGAGTTAATTATGGCTTCTTGTGAAGTAGCAGAATATCCAGAAGATGAAGTAGAAGCAGAAAAACAAGGAATGATTGATTATTATACTGCTTATGCAGAATATTATGCTTCTTATTTTGGTTTTGATACAGAAACTGCATTAGCTTATTTCTTTGGTATGGAATCTACGGAAGCATTAGAAACATATGCAGAAGAGTATGCTTATAATATTACAAAGAATAAAATGATTTTACAGAAGATTGCTTCTATAGAAGGAATTGAAGTAACGGAAGAAGACTATAAGACACAAGGTTTAGATTATGCTATCAGTTATGGATATGAAGACCTTGCTACTTTTGAAACAGACTATGGAAAAGAAGAAATTGAAAGAGTTATTTTATTAGATATGGTAATGGATTATCTTTTAGCACAATCCGTTATTGTTGACGCAGAATAATAGAGATAAAGAGGCTATCAGAAAATTATTTCCCGATAGCCTCTTTTTTGTGTGTGCCAAGCATGGCACTAATCTTGCTAGTGAAAGTCTAGCCACGGGT
>CALAEX010000264.1 GCA_937891165.1 uncultured Lachnospiraceae bacterium
CACCAGAAGGTATGACAGCAAAACTGGTTCGAAGCATGACAGATTCTGATTTGCTGGATATGCACTATTTCTTAATCGAAGAAGATGACCTAGAGGACGATGTTTTAGAAGACGGATTTTACGTTTTTTAGCATAGTCTAGTTTTTTGTACTCATTTTTCATATTTTGACCAAACTCATGTTTGGTCAAAATAGAACTTTCCTAGTATACAAAATAGAACTTTCCTAGTATATAAAAAAAGCTCGAAAAACGGCAATCCGTTTTCCGAGCGCACTCGGCACCTTATCTGACAGGCGGTACAAGTAATCTTGCCCCCAACACTACGGTGTTCTGTCCTCCGGTGACCAACTAACTATTTTATTGACATTACTATATCATAAACTTTGTTTATGATCATTTATCTACACACGCTTCGCGTGGCAGTTTTTATTGTATCATAAAAAAGAAAAAAAGCAAGAAATTTTAACTAAAAATTACGAAACTATTTTTTTATAAAAATGTCTAAACTCTATTCCTTTTACATAAAAAGTTTTTTCTATGAAGTAGCATTAATACAATATACATCATATAACTCTGTTTTAGGTAATACCATCTCTATTGCCCTTTTTAATTGTTGTTGATAAAGGTCGGTGCAATAAATAGCTTGTTCAAAAAAACAAAATAAATATACTGGATTATCTTCTCTAAAAACTAATGCACCACCACAAAGAATATTGTCATCATAAATCGAAGCAATACAATTATCTTCCATATTATCAGAAATTATGTAACAAGTACTTATATCCTTTTTTAACATACGAATCAAAGAATACTTATCATTTACAGATGGATGAAGATTAAAATAAAGCATACATACCTCCTACAATAAACACATACTAAATATTTTATTATTATTACTGTCTCACATATTTCTTAAAAAACAGCTATTCTAGTTCTGAATTATTCTGAACTTTGAATATAGAAAAATATTATTTATTCTTGAAAAGGTATCGATATAGTTACATGAAATCTATTCTTTTTTTCCTCTATGTAAAAACTACCACCGTGATATTCTATAATACGCTGACAAGTATTTAATCCAATACTTGTACTTTCCTTCTTCTTATGGTTAAGACAAATACCATTTGATATAAATAGAAAAAAATTATTATCTTCTCTTTTATACGAAAACTTAATCGTTTGTTGTGGATTAGCATATTTCAATAAATTAGAATAAAGATTATCTAACGCTCTTTGTAATAATTCTATATTTACTTTTATTTGTCCACTTACTTGAAAAAATTCCTTCTCTATTATCATTCCATTACTTTCTAGAGAATAAGCATAATCTTCTAGTATTTGACAAAATAATTGGTCTACATCTATTAGTTCCATCGTAGTAGACTCCCATTCTGTTGCATATACTAAAAAATATTCAAATAGTTTATCTGCCATATTTTTGATACGCATTGTTTGTCCTATACTTTTATGAATTAGACTATACATTTGTTCCTCATCACAATATTTTTTTCGTTCTATAATTTCAAGATATGCTAGTAAAGAAGTTAAAGGAGTTCTTAAATCATGCGACATTGCTGTGATTAATTCTGAATTAGCTACTCGCATCTGATTTTCAATTTCCTGATGTTTCATAATAGAACGACGCATTTGGTCAATACCTAATGCAAGTTCACTAAGTTCATCTTTCCCATTAATTGTTACAACATATTCTAATTGTCCTCCTGATAAAATATCAAGTTCTTGTTTTAATAATTTAATATAAGAAACTTTCCGATTAATTAGTGTAATAAAACATAATGAAAATGCAAGAAAAGCAAATACTCCAGATAAAATCATCATTCCAAAATAAAATATGTCTCCTGCATAGTAATAAAGAAAAGAACGAACTTTAACACCTTCCTGAAGTATTAACATATATTCATTATTAGGGTCTTCCATATCTGGACTAAATTGCAATATATTCTTTTCGCTTTTCTTTTCACCAGAAAATGGAAATTCATAAATCAATACATTATCTTTATAAAGAGTAAGATATACTTTTTCTCCACGACTACACCATGCATTCAATCTATGTAAATTATTTAATGATATAGCTTCCTCATTTACATAATTTTGTAACTTAGCAAATTGTTGGTCTGCCATTTTTTCTGCAAAAGAATTCCCATAAACTGTTCTATCTAAAAATAAAGTTCCAAAAAGAAACGTTATCGTAAAAATTAATACTCCAATAAAAAATGAGATTAATACAGCACAAAGCAATTGCATTCTAAGACTTTGAAAATTCTTTTTATTCAATACGATACCCCTTTCCCCAAACAGTACGAATTGTATGACAGTTTTGAGGGTCATCACCAAGTTTACGACGAATATTGCGAATATGAACCATAATGGTATTATTAGATGAATATGTATAAGGTTCATTCCATACACATTCATAAATCATTTGTGTAGAATAAATTCTTTTAGGATGAGATGCAAGTAATAATAAAATCCGATATTCAATATCTGTCAATATTACTTCTTTTCCCCCTACCATTACAGAACAACGATTAGTATCTATTTCAATATTTCCACAACATTGAATCATAAAATTTTGCTTACTATCTTTAGCACCATACACACAATATCTACGAATCATAGCCTTCACTCGATTTATCAATTCATTATAAGAAAAAGGTTTTACTAAATAGTCATCACCACTACTGCATAATTGGCAATCTATGAAATACTATCATGACATTCCATTAGTCCATATTGTTCTAAAATCTGAATACCTCGTTCCATTGTTTGTTTTGCTAATTGTAAATTTCCATTCTGTTTATACAATGCTCCAAGATTAGAAAAAAGATTTGCTGAAAGTCTTGCGTTATCTTGTGTAATTTCTGTTAACATAGAAACAGATTCTTTTTGTAATTTAATTGCTTTTTCTAAATTTTTTTCACAAGCTGCACGATAATCAAAAAGCAATGCTCGGTCCGATACAGTACCAACTGCATCATTTTTTAATAATCGAGCCATTTCATTTAAGATTACTTCCATTCCTTGCTTATAAGAATATTTCTCCATATATGGAAAGACATCTTCCAAAAATCGAAGATATACCTCTACATCATCATTCTCAATCTGACTTATTATACTTTCAATCGTCTGAAATAATAGTTTATAATAAGAAACATCTCCTCCATGACATAAGCAAATTTTTTGTAAATTACTCAATAATACATCACAATTCTTCACAGAAGGTTTTGTTTCATCAATCGTTACTTCTTGTATCATTGGATGTAAGGTAATGATACGACCTGTTTTCATCTGTACAAATCCTTTTTCCACTAAATCATTGACAAGATTCATATCACTTAAATCCATCCAATGAGCAAATAATCTTCCACTAATTCCTGTAATTGGTATTAAGGAAAGATTTCTCATAATATTCCATTCCTCACTTGATAACTGATACAAAGAAAATAATGTATGAATATGGTCATAATAAGTAGCCTTACGACTTTTCCCATCTTTTGTAATACCAATCGTATCTGTACTATTTAAAGATGCTCGTTCTTCTTTCAATTTATTTAATAAAAATAATGGCTCTAAAATACCTGTTTCCAGCAACCTAGCTGCCAATTCTACTGCTAATGTATGATGATGCACCGTTTCAATAATTTGCTCCATAATGGAATGATGCTGTTCTGCATCCGTGTAAAAATATCTCATCAACTGCAAAAGAACCTCTTTTTTACAGATTTCTTCTAAGTTCATAAAAGTATAATTATCAAATCGACTTCGTGTAGTAAATAAAACATGACAACGATATTTTAATACAACAGAAAGCAAACTATCTTGAGTCGCAGTTGTATTGAAATTATCTATAATTAATAACGTATCTTCTTTCAAAGTACGCAAAAAACGATTATGTTTACGAAAACGTTCTTCCTCACTATCATTTGGTAAATCATCCACAAAATCCATACGAGCAATATCCTGTTTTAAATCACCTGTATAAGTAATATAAAGAATATTTATATAGTCTTTCACATACTGTTTTGCATAAGCCTTTGCAAGTTCACTCTTTCCAATACCAGCAATACCCTGAAGAAATACTTTTCCTTGCTTACTTAATAACTCATGTAATGTAACCAATTCTTCTTCTCGCCCACAAAAATAACGACATGGTTTTGGTACACCACTATCAAATATAAAATCTCGTATGATTGGAGAAAGAGTTCCTGTCGCTAATAATTTCTTTGTACTAGTATCTCGCTTCACAAAACTACGTTTCATTCCAAAACAAAGTACCTTTGCTAAAAAACTAGCTTCCTCTAACTCATTTTCACATGGATAACCATTGCATATCTGTTTCTTCACTTTATCAGAAATCGTACTATCCTGTATTAAAAGTTCATACACTTCTTGTACAGCCATTGCACTATCATACATCAATGGCAATACCTTTTTCTGAATATCCATCATCAATAATTTCTTATTTCCGTTATTCATATAATAAGTAGAAATACGAGGACTAATTTTTGCCTGACCATGAAACCAACGGCAAACTAAACCATTATCAAAATCAAAATCCTTAGAAGTTTCATCCTTAAGAAAACTAACAAATAATTCATACAATAAGTCAATCTGATTCAAATTGTGGTCATCACTAATATAGTTCCGAATAATACTAATGACCGAACTAAAATCACAACGCTCCATACATACCCCCTCTGTTATAAAAAAGTCAATTTATGCTCAATCGGCACTCAATGTATCTTCTACTATCTTTTGATAAAATGATAATACAAAGAAATTCCGATATTTTCTTACAATATTATACCATAAAAGTAAAAAAATAGATACTTCATTATAGTAATATCGGACAACTTTTCTTTCATACATTGAGGTAATAAGGAGGTGCATACTATCGCTAAAACAAATGCTCCAATTCATGTCATTGTTCATGCCCCTAAAACAACCGAAGGACAAAACGAACTAAAAGAACGAGTAGCTAATGTTCATTCAAGTATTGTTAACCAATACATAAAAAAATTAAATTGTTCCTCTGAACAAAAAGTACAATTACTGGATGCTGTAATTAAAACTAGGAAAATAGAGAGAAGCAGGTGAAGAAACCAAAGGTTTAACACCTGCTTTTATCTATTTCTATTATAAAATATCTACAATATATTTGCAAAAAACTTCAATATATTTTCATTTTGCAATTTTTATTACACACAAACAAACTAAAACTTAACTATTTTTACTCATATATTCCTTGTAGTAAAACTATTGCTTCTTCTTTTTCAAATGGTAATCCCATCTCTCTTAATCTCAATTCCTCACTTTGCA
Organism: uncultured Lachnospiraceae bacterium; assembly: GCA_937891165.1. Taxonomy (GTDB): domain Bacteria; phylum Bacillota; class Clostridia; order Lachnospirales; family Lachnospiraceae; genus SIG299. Next base: position 5,341 of record CALAEX010000264.1, read on the forward strand.
CATCAATTAGGAATTGAGAAATACTTTTTTTACTAAACCTCTACTTTCTACCTTAGTTCCTAATGGTACAATCTGCAACAATCGAAATACATCATTTTTATGTTTTTTCAAATCCTTTTCATTGACATGTTCACCAGATTGTTTTCTCCGTTTTAAATCAAGCCATGCAAACATCTTAAATGGAATAATATGTTCTGCATCTAATATTCCTATATCATTTATGACTTTTCTACCTTCCATCATAAAATAATAAAAATCATCATTCAATAAGATAGCGGACAAACTCGATACATCATCATCAATATGTATTGGAATAATTCCTTCTACCACAGAAAGATAATATCCTGGCATTCTCGAAAACAGTTCAATCTGTACAGGATAACCACGTTTTGGTTCCGTAAATCTATAAAAATGCATATCTGAACTATTTTTCCAACCACACCGATAATTTCCTTCTTTAATATAATCCCAAAATATCGTTGCAAATTCTCGATGTCTATCTTCTAAAATTAAAATCATATCAATATCTTTTGTTGCTCGAAAATTCAAATCAGCTTCTGACATTAAAATATCACAAGCTGCACTTCCGATTATTGTATAACAATCCGAATACTCCCTAAATTTTTCTCGAAATAATTCCATTCCTATTACCATACCAGTTCCTCCAACATTTCCTCTACTGCCATCTCTACTCGTTCATCTTTACAATCTGCCATAGAACAAGCAAGTGATATTTGGTCTACCTTACCTTCCTTTTCAAATAATAATGGATTATACTTCCATAATTCTAATAATACCAATTCTTGTTCTTCTTCCCATCTTGCATCAACTTCTTCCAATACATCACATTCTATTGCACCTTTATAAACAGCTACGGTTCTTAATTTAGGAACATTTAACATAGAATACTCACTCAATGCAGTTTCTCCTGCTTTTAATCCTTGTACAGAAAGATTTTTAGCTCTAACTACCATCTTCTTCTGAACAGGCGAAATCAAATAAGGCTTTGCTTTTTTCAATAATTCTTTCGGACTGCTCTTTTGAAACATTCGCACTTCTTTCCCAACCTTTTCTTGCTCTATCAAATTCATAGCGATAAGTTGCTCTGATGCTCTTGTAATCGAAGTTCTAGTTAATCCTAAAATATCTGCTACTACACTTTTTAATACATAACTTTCTTTTTGATACAATAAATATATAAAAAGTGTCTGTGTAACAGGCATCATTTTTTCTGTCTTTATCTTTTTTTCTTTCTTAAAATTTTCATTCAAAACTAAACCAAGAAAAGGCAAATATATTTGTCCTAAAGAAGAAACAAATGGAATTTTATTTTTTAATAAACCATCTCTTTGAGTTCTAGTCATAGTATCGAAATAATATGCCATGTTACATTGAAATTGCTCTATATAAATTTCTCTCTGTTTTTTCAATGCTACAAGACCAAATGGTTCCTGTTCTTTTACTTGCACTAATATAAATGCAATACCCTCTATTTCTACTCGATACATAGGTCTTGTTGCTAAAAATAATGCAACTTTTGGCTTTTCTTTTAATTCTTCATAAATGATATTTTCACCAAAATACTTTTTTAATTCATCCAACATAACAATCACCCTAATAATTTTATTTTTTAATTTAATAATAACATTATTTATGTTATTGTCAATATTTTTATGTTATTTATAATTTCGCATCTTAATATAAAAATAACAAAGAAGTTATACTATCACCAAAATAAGTGCTTCAATTTTTGTAATTATTCATTTGTCTAAAACAATGGCAAAGCAAAATGAACTAAAAAACAAATTATTCCTCTAAACAGAAAATACTAGATGCTATAATTAAAACTAAAAAACAGATAGAAGCAATGAAAACACAAACTAATTAAAGTTCTCAATTACTTTTATCTGTTGATTCAATTACTTTCTCACTTAAACTATAAAAATTTTAAGCGAGAAAGTAAACTAAATATATAATTTTACTACTTAAATATTTTTTCCATTATGCCATTTTCCATATCATCAATACTATAAATATGCTCCATAACTTCAAAAGTTTCTCTTAGATTACCTTTGGCACTTTTCCATCCAATTCCATCTGTAATCCATACAAATTCAAAACCATCTACTGTTTCTGCCTCCTGTGATAACATTTTATAACTACGAGCAGTTTCATTCAATTTTGAACCACCACTAGTATAAAAATTGGTTTCAATAGCATAAATATTATTCTCTGTTTTTACTACAAAATCAAATCGTTTTGCCGTCTTTCCTTCATTTGACAATGCAGATAAATCTATATTCCATTTCTTTTCAATATCAATCAAATACATTTCCTTAAAATAATTCACATTTTTTATAAAGCCAATTTTCTGCATATATTTCTCAACTAAATCTTCCATCAAATGTCCACCACGATTTTTTCTGCCATTAGAGTCAAGACCTGTTTCAACGCCAGTTACATAATCAACCAAATTATTGATAATATGATTTTGCAACAAATCAAACAACCCCGTCTTTTCCATAAAATAACAACATTCTCTATAAAATTTATGACTATTTGGCGGATACTTTTGTACTTTAAATTGATACAAATATCCTCCATTCTCATCTTGACAATAGATTTCGCTTTCTCTTTTTGCCAATAATATTGGAATAGCCTTTAATGTTTCTGGATATTTTTTTAATATTTGAATAAATTCCGTTTTTATATCCTTACTCCCAATCAATGAATTCAATATGTTTAATTCTATCTTTATTTCATTTACATTTTTATACACTTTCTTAAAGTCTACATAATAATCATATGTTGAAATACTTTCTCTAAATTTGCTTAACCATGTTTCAAAATCTCTATTTTTTATCATATATTTTCCTAATCTCCTCTAAAATAATCCATAAATTTCTTCGCAATTATTTATCTTACAAAACTTTAGTAATTACAAATAATAATTTCTTCCCCAACACGTTTAGAAGCATCTGAATTTATAAAACGTTTTACGCCTACTACATCCATTCTATACTCTTTATTATCATATAATTTATGAATAAATTCTGTATTATGATTTGTTAACATACAATAACATCCTCTTGCAGTCAATTCGTCATATAAATTTGCAAGTCTTTTATGACTCTCTATATCAAAACCTTCTTTCGTATATGCATCAAAAGAAGTTGGATTTAATGGAGCATAAGGACTATCTAAAAATACAAAATCTCCCTTTTTCGCTCCTTTACATGCATTCTGAAAGTCACCATCTATTATTGTTATATTTTTTAAATAGGTTGATATTGCCCAAATAGAATCACTATCAACCGATTGTTTTCTACTATTATTGTATGGAACATTAAATAATCCTTTTCCATTCACTCTATATAAACCATTAAAACAATGTTTGTTTATAAATACAAACAATGCTGCCAATTCTATATCAAATTCTTCTTTCATTAATTTATCATTATATTGCTCTCTTAAAAAATAATAATATTCTTTTCCATCTTCCCACATTTTTGAATCCAAATAATTTACTTCCTTAATAAATGATTCTGGTTCATTACAAATTTGCTTGTATGCATTTATTAAAGCTTTATTAATATCATTGATTAAAGCCTTTTCTGGTAATAGTTCAAAAACTACTGCACCTCCACCAACAAAAGGCTCATAATATTTATTATATTGTTTAGGCATCCTTTCTCTAATTTGAGGTAACAATTGACGTTTACCACCTGCCCATTTTACAAATGGAACTGCACTTGAATTTTTCATTTTCTATTCCTCATCTCTATATCATCACATAATTACATATTTTTATATTATAGTTTGAAACAAAGCAAATAACAACTAGAAGTTTCTCTCTGAGCATTTTTTATTTTTCCAATACAAAAATATATTCATGTGCTAACAATAAAAACTTATTATTTCTGCCTTCCCAATATGATGTTGACTTACAATTATGTTGTTCTTTTATAATAATTTCCTTTAATTGAAAACCAACATTTATAAAAGATTCCATTGTACGAAAACTTAATGGAACTACTTTCCCATTTTTTCTTATATCTCCCATCATCACAGCACAAATTTTACCATTTTTCAATACTCTGAAAGATTCTTTTGCTACTTTATCCATTTCTCGCAAAAATTCTTCTGTTTTTAAATGCGAAATATCTCCTTCTATACTCTCACTATACTGAATAATATCAGCATATGGAGGATGTGTACAAATAAGGTCTATCTTTTCATTTTTTACAAAATCAAGTTTTGTTGCGTCACCTTCTCTTATAAATATTTTAGACAGTGAATCACTTTCAAATTGAATATTTTTTTCTGAAATAGAAACTGATTGTGGATTGATATCTACACCTATTGCATTTCGATTAAGCAATTTTGCTTCAATAAGTGTTGTTCCACTTCCTATAAATTGATCTAAGATCCAGTCCCCTGGCTGAGAATATCTTAAGATTAAATTTCTGGGTACATATGGAGTCCAATTTCCTCTATATTTTCCCGAATGTGTTGCCCAACTTCCTCTATTTGGAAATGACCAAATAGTTGTTGATTCTAATTTAAAATTATTGGGTTGTAATTTTATAAAGCATTCTCCTTCCACTAAAATTTATAAATATCATCTTATCTTGTTTTTTCAAAAAAATCTACCTTTATTACAAAATATTTTTTTATAAAAACAAAGAAGTAGGTGTACAAACATAAAAAGCTTGCCACCTGTTCCCTTTACCTCATTCTATCCTTAAAATATTTTTCCCAAGAATTTTTACTTATTCTTTTTCGTTCTGTTTCCCATTCCCTAAGTAAACTCACATTTATCTGTAACCATCTAGCGAATGGCTTTTTCTTCATTCCAAGGCTAAGTCGGTATTCCTGAATCATCTTTCCTTGTCCTTTATAGAGAAACAAATTATATTCATCCAAAAAATCTATTACTGGTACTCCAAATAGTTCTGCTAACTTGTCCACTATTTCCTTCGGATAATAATCTACTCCACCAATTTCATAATCTATATAGTGACATCTAGAAATTCCTATTTTATCTGCTACTTCTTTTTGCATTAATCCCATTTGATACCGACACCATCGCAATCTATCTGGAACATTTTCTATTTCTTCATAGTTATGGTATTGTTGATTAAACAATTTTGCTTCTACCAATTTTCTTGGTGCAATCAAACGAAATGTATGAATACATAAAGGAGCATATCTTACTATTCCATCTTCGATACAACACATTAAAAAATTAGTTTCTGAAAATTGTGCAAATATTCTCCAATGAATATTCTTTTCTTCTAGGGGAACCTCTTTTAAACTTGAAATCTCATTTGGGAGAGCATAGCATTTTCAATACAACGTGAAGCATATGTGGCAAGACGAATCCCTTTCTCTTGATTAAATGTATCAATTGCCTTAATCAATCCTATTGTACCAATCGAAATTAGATCATCTGCTTCATAATTACTATTACTATATTTCTTTACAACATGTGCCACGAGACGCAAATTATGTTCAATCAGACGATTTCTACAAGCCTTATCGCCATGTTTCATTCCTTGCAACATCTCTTCTTCTTCCTGCACCGACAAAGGCTGTGGAAAAGATTGCATACCATTACCAACCTTGTTTCAAAGGTTACTATTACTTTATGCAAGGATAATTCGTCCTGTGAAATGTTTCTCTTAGAAAAATTTTATGCATTCTTCTCCATCACAATTTCCACATATTTTCCACAAAAAGCAACACCATATTTATAAATCTTCTTAACTCCTTGCACCAACATATCTGTATCATATTTCTTATCTATTATCTGTTTCAATGCATCTTCCGATAATTTTTTTAATCCATCCTTGCTACAATTTTTCTCGGCTTTCAATTCAATCA
>CALAEX010000265.1 GCA_937891165.1 uncultured Lachnospiraceae bacterium
AGCAACACCTGTATCAACTATTGTTACTTCTGCATTTGTAGCTCCGCTTCTTAAGTCAGCTTCTTCTGGTGTAGTACCAAACCATGTAGTTCCTAATGGTCCTTCTGGTATTAAGATGAATAAATCTTCTGGTATATATCTTTGAGCAACTCCAGCCTCATCTAAATAGCTCTTGTCATATACAGCTATTGAAAGATTTGCATTTTCTTTGAAATATGCTAATACGTTAGCTTCTGTTAAAGTAACTTTACCATTGCTCATTACATATATAGCTTCTTTTATTCCAGCGTTTTTCATTAATGCTCTTACTACAGCTCTTGAAGTTATAGCTCTTCTTGGTCTAGCATATCCTTTATTTTCTATAACATCTTGCATAGCAATAACGTCAGCTAGTGGGTCAGCTCCTTCAGCATTCCATAATGTATTTGGAGTATATTTTTGGTCAGCAGCCATACCATAATCATATGAGTATTCTTGACCATTGTTAGCCATAACTATTGTTCCTGTAGAGATTAATTGCATACGCATTCTTTCTCTTGCTACAGCAGCAGCATCTAATAATGTTGTTACATCATCAAAGATGTTTCTTAATATTGTATCAATATAGTCTGTGTTTCTAGCTTCTATAGCGATTAATAATTCTTGTCTCAATTCTTCATCGATTAACATATCATTTTTGAAGAATGGCATTCTTGTTTGTAAAGACTCGAATCCAATTCTGTCTTTTTTAGTTGATTTAACATCAAAAGCAGATAAACTTAAAGATGTTGATAATCCTTTTGCACCTTTTATCCATTTTAGGTTTAATCCCATTTTCTTTCTAGCTGGGAATAATTCTTCTCCTAGAAATGGTTGCATATTTAATTCAGCAACTCTTGTATTGTAATATGAAGCAAGAGCTTTGCTTGTGAAATAATCAAATATTGTATTTCCTTCCATTTTTTCTTTCCTACCTTTCTAATTAAGCATTTCTTTTTTTACCGCTACCAGTTAAGAATGTTACTTTTCCTGATAGAGTTTCTTTTACGCCGTCTGTAATTAATGCGAATGCATCTGCATCTAATTTGTCTAAATCTACGAAACCAAATAGAACTATTGCTCCATTTGCATTTCCTTCTGTTACGTCTACATCATGTAGTAATATTCCTACTGCATCAGCATCTCCAGCTTTTGTGAAAGCTGTATTTCTTGCTTCTATATCTCCTGTTATTGGAGTTCCAGCTTTAACTATTTTTCTTGAACCTACAGTAACTCCTGCTGTAGCACTTACTACTACTCCAAAAGAAACCATTTGGCTATCAGCCAACATTATTTGTTTTACGTTTCTTGGATATTGTGTTTTTGAAACCATATTTGCCATCTCGGTTTTCCTCCTTTAATTAATTAAAATAACTTTGTTCTTTTTTTATTGGTGCAGTTCCTTTGGCTAATCTTTCAGCTCTTTCTTCAGCCTCTGTCTTAGTATTTCCATTGTTTCCTGCTCCTGTGTTAAGTTTCCCCATGTCGCCAAGTTTTGTTTTAGTAACGTCAGCTTTACCTTTATCGTAAGCTTTTTGTACTAATGTGTTTACATAATTTGCAATTTTTGAAGTTTTTGCTTCGTCTTCTGATGAGATATTTTTAATAAAATCTCCAAACTCTTTGTCGTCATCTGCAATTCCAGCATTTAATCTACTTTTAGCAGTTAAACCCATTGCTTGGTATTGACTACCATTGATTTTTCCTGCAAGTAATTGTTGCTTTAATTGTTCGATTTCATCTTTTAAAGCTTGGTCAGCTGCCGCCTTTTTCTCATCATCTGTCATTTTGTTTTGTAATTCTTGTTTTGTTGCATTTAAAGCATCTTGAAGTTTTCTCTTCTCAGCTTCTGCCGCTTCTCTGTTTACATAAGTTCCAGTTCCTAAAACTTGATTTTTGAAGAATGCTTGTATTTCATCACCTGTCATATTTTCTTTATAAGCTTTCCCCATTAATTGTTTTAATTGTTCTTCCATAGGTACTCCTTTCTTTCAACCGAGTTTATAGCACTTCTCTGTGCGAGGTCTATCTCCAAATATAGCCATTGGAGAACTGGCAATTTATATTTACAGCTAAGCTGTTAATATCTAAAAATCCTTGTCTTTCTTTTTCTTCTTGTCACTTATTTTGTTCATATTATTATTGTATGTTGTTATTTTATATCCAGAGTTTTCTTTACTTTTATTGGTAGCTTGTGTTTGTGTTACTCCCTTTCCTTGTCCTAATGTTTCTTGTGTTTTCTTTTGAAGTTCTAAATTTTGTTCAGCAACTTTCTCCCAATATTCTTTTCCTCTTTCTATAACCTCTATTACATCTGTTGTTAAGTCACAAATTTCTAATGTATCTGCTGGGTCTAATGCTTTTGTTCCATGTAATGTACTGAATGATTGTGCTTTAGTTTGTAAATTATCATTTTTATTTCTTGGTAATTTAACATCTAAATCTAAAACTTTAAATTCTTTATTCAACATATTTAATAATTGTAAGATTCTTATTGCTACAGCAAGTTGTTTTTTCTTCGCTATTTTAAAATAACTTTCTTTAACTCTTGCAACTATTTCTATGTCAGCCCAACCATCTCTTAACTTAACAGCATCTCCGGTGTCTCCACCTCCGCCACCTCTGGTCTTTCTGTCTGGTATTCCTATTATTACTTTATATGCTTCTTCAAAATAGTCTCTTAAATTAGAAATTCCCATACTATCTAACTGTTGATATAAAAACTTAGCATCTACGTTTTGTCCTGGTGCTCCTAATAATTCTAACAATCTATTTGTTTTTACATTCTTAGTAGCATCTGCATCTAATTCAGCATTTATTATTACTAATAAACTTTTTATTACATTTTCAATATCATTAACACTATCAGATGCAATTTGATTTAAAGCATTTAAAACACTGATTGCTACTTCAAAATCTCCCATTAAGAAAGAATTGTTTTCTACAAGTTGTATTGGATTTAACCCTATTACGTTTACATCTTTTATAATTTCATTTTTTGTTCCAGATAATGTTCCATTACCTTTTGATTTTATGTAATATACTTCTTTGTCTGTATATGCTGTAAAATATGTATATTCTTTATCAGTTCTATAAGTACATGATAATCTTACTGGGTTCCCTATTTTTGTTGAATGTATAACAAATGTAGATAGAACATCCAAACTATTTAACGATACTGGAACGTCTGGCATATAATCACTATCTAATTCTTTAGATGGTAATGTGCAAAAATATCCAAGTCCACATATAGCAGCCATTGTTCCTACTTCGTTATCTACTGTATTTGTATTCTCATACTCTAATATATCTATTAATTTTTTTATGTCTTCTCTAAATTTCCCTTTTCTTGGTATAACTTGAACTGGTTTACCAAATGTATAACCTACTATATCTCTTACGCTAGAATGCGCATAATTTACTACCACTTTATTGTTTATTTCTGTAGTATTTGGTGCTGTTCTTTTTTGTATATCTTGTTTCCCTTTATAATATTTGATTAAATATTTCATGTCAGCAACATTTAATCTATGAACATTTAAAGCATCAAATAGTATTTGGATTATTGTTCCTTCATTGATTTCTCTATCATCATAAATTCTTCTTCTTCCCTCTCCAACATTTCCTATTAAATCGCCTATCACAAAATCACTCCCTTACTAAAAAAAGTAACCAACAAATTAGTTTACTAATTCATTGGCTACTAGAGCACTATTATCTTTAATTATTATTTTTTTCTTGCACCTTATGCACCAGAAGTAAATTCCCTCTGCATTAGATGTTTCGGTCTTTTCTGCTATCCATTTATTACATATAGGGCATCTTATTTCTACAGTTTTCATAATTCTACCTCATATTTAGTATATTAAATGGCTAAAAAAAAGTCAATAAAAAAGGCGCAAATTTTCTTTCGCGCCCTTTGTCCTCTTTCAACTTATGAATAACTTTCATAAAACTTATTGCACTAATCTTGTTTAATATAACATATTTAAAAAAGAAAATCAATAAAAAAAGATGCAAATTTTCTTTTGCACCTATTTTATAGAAAAAATAAATAATAAATTCATTTATGAAAATAATCCTATAATAATTACAACTAATAAACTGTTAGACGTTTATGAAGAACATTTCATAAAAATTATTTACAATATCTATATTATATCATACACCAAAAATTAAAACAATACTTTGCGCTCATTTTTTTGTCAAAACATGCACATAAAAAAAGAAACACAAATTACTTTGTGTTTCCGAATAGAGAAAAGATTGCATTCCTATTAAAACTTGAAAATAATAGAAAATAAAATATATAATACAAGAACAATTTAATTATATATTATTCAAAATTTAAAGTCAATTAAATTCCTAAATCCGCTCTGCTTTTTGTACTTCTTCCTACTCCCACTCTAGCACAACCTAATACATTTGTGAATAGATTGGCTAAACTATCACAATTAGATACTAATACTCCATTTGCATAATAACATCCTGCTTCTTCTACTGTTAAATTATATACTGGTATTTTTTTCTTTTCTTTGCATTCTAGCGTTGATTTTTCTGCATTCTGGTGAGCATAAGATTCTTGAGTTGTTAGTTGAGTGAAATATTTTTTTGCAGACTTTACATATCCTATCTTTTCTATAAATAATTGCTTTTTGTTGGCATGAGAGCGAGCAATACTTTGCTGCTGCCATTCTTGCTGTGTATTCTTTTTTACACCATTCACATATTCTTTGTTCTTCATATTTGTTTTTAAGTATACTTCTTTTTGCATGTTGTCTATGCCACTCAATTCCTTCTGGACTACTGTGCCATGCTTTACATTTTTGTTGTCTTTCTGAATTTCCTCGCATTTGTTCAGAAAATTTTTCCCTAAATTTAGGATTTTCCCACATTTGTTTCGCATGTTTTGATAAATGTTCCCTAGCTGAAACACACTCCAAGTTTTCAATGTCATTATTATCTGTATTTTTGTCTTTATGATGTATTTGATATCCTTTAGGGATTGGTCCATTGTAATATTCCCACACAGCTCTATGTAACTGCGTGCATTTTTTTCTTTCTTTGTTTGTTGTAGTATATTCAAAGTAGTATTTGCTTTTTGGGTTTCTTTTATATTTTTTTCCATTAAATTCAATAATTTTTTCTTCCATTTTATCAATCCTCCTAAAGATATTATATCATACTCTTTAAGACTTGTAAACGTATCAATAGGCTTGAATTTATTTTGTTTACTATTAAATACTTTATGTTTTGGTGTTATTTTTAGCCCATCCTTTTCTATTATTTCTTTATATCCAGTAATTCCGCAATCTACTACTTTTCTTAATCCAAGAGGAGTAATAACCTTCATTCCTCTTCTTATATCTTTTATTTTTTTCCACCCAAATTCTGTTGCTATTAGTGTATTTTCTTCAAAACATGAATCATCATGTTGCTTTCCTTGTACGCTAGGAGACTGATTAAATTTTGTTAATTCATCTATGAAATCGTTGTACATTTTGTGATTTCTTATTAATTTCCTTTCTTTTATCAATAATCTGTAATCACTAGTAGCTGCTCCTTTTATTGCTCCTTGACATGCAAGGATTCTATCTAATTTTGATTTTGTTGTTGGAACTTTACTCCATGTTATATTACATCTATAATTCTTCTTCTTTAATTCCTCTTCAACTTTTTCTGCATACATATCTCCACCATTATTAGCTTCAAAATGGCATGTTGTAATTTGATAATTTATTATCGCGTTTACTACCATAGGGATTGTTTCTTCTTTTTTTCCTTGACTAAATATTACATCAGTTAAGTAAACATCATGATTGTCATATTCTGAACATATAGGCATAGCAAGGCTATCTCCTCCACCCCATGCAACGTCAACTGCTGCAATTCTTCGTTCTAATCCGTAATCAGGCTCTTCTAAGAATTTTGTTAATTCTTCTTCACTAAATACAATTCCCAATCTTTCAATCGGGTGCTGTTGTATTAAGCATTCAAAGCTTACTGTGTCCATCAAATCTTTATCTTCTAGTAACTGTTCTGTTGTTAGCGCAAATCCATATTTGTAATTGAAATTTGTTTCATTATTTTCATTTAACCCAGGTACTCTTATTACTTCTATTCTGTCAGGGTCTTTTTCTTGATAGTATTTAATTATTCTTGATAATGGGTCATTTATACTAAAGATTGTTCCTATAATTAACAATTTACAATTTCCTTGCATACGTTTTTTTAGTGTTCCTGTAAATTCTTCCCATTTCTTATCTAGTACATCTTTATTTCTTGCTTCTTCAATGTTCTTTATTAAATCGTCTACATAAAGAACATTGTGAGCTCTCGTTCTACCTGTGATTCCTCCATCAAAACCACAGCAATATAGTGTGTATTCTGAGTGAGGCTTATTTTTATCATCATTCCTGTAATCCAAGCTCATGGTTTCTGCACTTTTTAATACATTCTTTAATTTAGGAAATATTTTTTGAAAATTCCCATTTTCATCTTCTACCAAAGTCATAATACCATTGTAAAATTTATCTTTCGCTATTGAAGCGGAATAAGAAACCATCATATTAGGTAAATCAGGAGATTTGCCAACACAGAATGACATAAATCGTTTACCGCAATTCAGTTTTTCCAGTACCTTGCGGCATGGAAATTGTCATTACTCCTTTAGGTTTATAATAGAATCTTTCTAGCTTCTTCGCTATTGGTCCTAATACTGATGTCCTTGGAGCAATAAATTGCTTTTCCGGTGCTATCCCAAATTCTATGGCTATCGCATAATAACTAAATAAATATCCAGCTAAATAGTAATAATTATTTTTCATTATTTCTATTGCCTTTATTTTATTTTCATCTTCTATTTCTTGTAATGCCTTCGGAACATATTTGGTTATCTCTATTCCCATTTCAATGCTCTTCGAATACTCTAAATCCTTTATTTCTACATTATACTTAACTCTGTCTTCATCTTTTTCATTCTCTTTATAATAGTATCTCAAAGCATCCATTTGTTGTAATTTAGCAAAAGCATTAGTCTCATGAGGCAAATGCTTTTCTAATTTTTCTATTTCTACTTCGTACAATCTTATCCCTCCCATAGAAAAAGAACCCTATGTCAATAAGGTTCTACTTTATTGTTCTCTTTTATAAATTTATCGCAACCATGACATTTTTTTCCGTAACTTCTGGATATATTATTAAAGCATATATCATCATATTTAAGCCTGCACTCATCTATGTTGTCTACTTTTTCTCCCATTATATCCGATTCGTTCCAAAAAATCAATCTGCTCATGGCAATACTCCTCCTAGTAAATGCTTTTATCTTTTAAAAGTTTTACCCCTTCCGTTACATAATCGTTCATGCTCTTGTAATTGCCTTCTTCTCTCGATTTATTACTTAATTCAGTTAACCAGTCATAGTATTCTTTAGGTAATCTTACTGTTGTCTTTACTACTAACCCAGTCTTTTCTTTATTTATTTTATTCGCCATAGCTTTTCCTCTCTACTCTTTAGGTACTTCTATTATTATTGTTTTTCTCATTTCTACTTTCATTCCACTTATTACAATATCTATGTTATTTAGAACTTCTTGCGCTCTTTCAAATGAAGAATATTTCATTAACACACATTGTTTAGTCCTATCTAATGATGATACTACTAAAAAATTTCCGGTAACTTCTAATATATCATTCATTTTTACTATACTTTTATCGGTTCTAAAATATATATCCATATTATTTTTTCACCTCTATCAATTCATCTGGTCTATAACAACCTCTATATTTTCCAAAATTAACTAAGTAATAGTTACCATATTCATAATATGCTACTATTTTCCCTTGTTTATATCCATATGTTTGTGACCTTCTTCCTATGTGTGCTACTTTTTGAACTTTTACATGTGTGCCTATATCCATCATTTAAAAGCCTCCTAAACTATTTGCTGGTTGAGCCAAAGCCTCCAACTCTTTCTCCTACAGCTTCATCATCTTCTGTTATTAAATATTTCATAAAGATTGCTTGCGCAAATCTTTCTCCTGCTTTTATTTCTATATCATAATTATTTGGATTATATAATTTAACAAATATATGCCCCTCATTGTTTTCGTTATTGTAATAGTCTTTATCTACTACTCCTATTGTATTTGCTAATCTAACATTGTGTTTAAATCCTAAAGAGCTTCTTACATCTATTAACAATACTTCATCTTCGTTCATATCAACTTTTAGCAATGTTGGTATTTTTAGTGTCTCTCCTTTTTTTAATACTAAATCAAAAGGACTATAAATATCGTACCCTGCTGAATATTTAGTTGCTCTTTTAGGCAATTCTAAATTATTATACCATGTTTCATCATATCCTGTTTGGAATCTATGATATTCTTGCAAACTTATTTTCTCAAATTTTCTCATATCGCTATCTCCTTCTTTCATAATTATATATTATTTCTTCTACGAAAACAATACTTTTCGTTAATATTCAATTAAAAAGAATCTTCCGTAATCCCATATATCACTCTTGTAAAACCTCTTGCCATTTATTATTATATCGGCTACCGGTATTCTTATGTAATCATCTAATGTCGCAAAATATGTTAGTTTTAACAGTCCTGTTGTTGCTCCTTTCGGAATCTCCATTGTCCAACCTTTTGGGATTAATACTACTCCATTTGTATCTAACTTAAATTCTTCTAAATCGTATTCTTTTTGCATTTTTTCCTCCTAGTTTAAGTGTGGTATATGTTTTCTTTCCTCTTCCAATATATCACACTTTTCTGGAGCTTTGTATATTTTTTCTAATAATTCTAAATTTTCTAAAAAACTTATTGTTACGCTTAACATTTTATCACTTGGAATACTTGGAAATGCCTTATATAATTCTGTTGTGAATTTGTTTATTGATAAACTCCTGTTTATTCCTTTTATCATTACTTCCTCTAATTCTTCTGGTTTTTCCATATTTACACCTACTTTCTAAATGTCCACTTATCTTATCTTGACTTTTCGTTTCTTTCTTTTAGTCTCTCTGTACACATATCGTCTACTTCCTCTCTGCTGCAACTACACTTTTCTGCCAATATCTCTTGTTGAACATCACATAATATTTCCAACATCTTTACAACTTGATTCTTCATTTCTATTGTAAACATATCTATTACAAATATCCACACTAGTATTCCTGCTAATGTTCCTAATATTTCTTTCGAGATTACGCCAGCTATAATTAATAATGTTCCAGCTAACACCTCTAATAATATTCCTACTTTTGTTCCTAATGGCATGCTCTTTATGTTTATTTGCATTATTTTTCCTCCTCACATCTTTCCATAAACCAATAATTCTCGCCTTTGTCAAACTCCCAGTTAGATTCATGTCTCCAACACTTCTTCTTGCACTCTTTACTTACACAATATGTTTTATCAAAACTAGCTTTCATATAGGTCCTCCATCCTTTGGATTATGTTCTCTAATGCTTCGATTTTTCTCTTCTTTAAGTCTCTTATTCTTTTTCCACCTTCTCTTAACTGCTCCTCTGGTTCAATTAAGCAATCCGCTTCTAAGTCACATTGTAAATCAAACAATATCATCTTTATTAATCCTATGTCTTCTTTCACTTTTATTCTCCCTTCTTGTAACAGAAATTACTACATTTTCTGATTACATCTACATGCATTTCTAATATTAATTTGTCTGTTTTGTTACAATATTTTACTTTGCCATTAATTATTTCAAAATTTTCACAATTAATACACCTTACTTCTGTTTGTGTTTGTAATATTTTATCTTTAAGAGACATATTTTACCCCTCCAACTCTTTTACCGCATTTCCAAATAGGTCTCTCATAAATTCACATTGTACCTTTAAATACTCTCGGTCATCTTTCTTCTTTAAATCCAAAAATCTAAACATTATCGAACCTTGCATATCCCCTAATTGTTGACATTCTCTTGATATTATTTGCTTTGCCATCTCAGCATTTTCATATTTCTTCTTTCTTCCCATTTTTATTTATCCTCTATAAGTTCTTGTAAAATATTTCTTTTATACATATACATTTGTTTTACAAAATATCTATCTTGTCCTTTTAAGCCTTTTAGTTCTTCTTTCTCTTTTTTATCTAATTCTTCTATCTTTTCTTTTACTTTTGATTTGGGAATATAATCTTTTCCGATTCTTACACATTGAGCTGGTGTCAAAAATTTTCCACTTTCAAATTTTTGATTATCTTCTTCTAGCTCTCTTATATATTCTTCATTTTGTCTAAGTTCTAATGCCATACTTATTAATAAATCATCACTATCTTTTAATTCTTTTATTAGGTTTTCTATTGACGTAGAAGCCTCACAAATTCCATTTTCGCAAGTCTTATTTAATGTTTCTGCTAAATCTTCTAATATCTTTATGTCTTCTTTCATTAGCTCCATCTCCTCTCTGCTTCTTTATCTAATTGTTCACATAATCTTAAATATTCTTTTGGGTACATTTTCTTTATTCCTCCTAATTTTTAGCTTTAAAATTATAAATTGGTTTGATTATTTTTTCTATTTCTACTGTATTATTTATATTATCTATTATTTCTTGCATTGGTTTGTATACAAATGGTGCTTCATCTATTGTTTCTTCTACTATACTTGTTGAATAAATATCTTTCATACTTTCCTTAAATTGTTCTAACTTAAATGTTTCTTTTGCTTTATTTCTTTCTGACTTTCGGTCTAAACTGTTGGTGAATCATCATGACCCTTTCAAACATGGTACTAAAAATCGGCCTGAACTTGTATGAGAAGAGACCTGTAAATTTGGTGTAAGTACCGGAGAATCCCTTTTTAAATCGGTATAGGCCATACAACGGGTTGTCTTCAGATACATTCCCGGGTACGCCTCTGAAGTCGTATAATTCACAACCTCGTTCCATAGCTTCCTGGATCATAATCCATTGCAGTAAGTAATTAGGCATGACATTTCGATGTTCGTTTGAGGATGCACCGTATAAATACCACGCTTTGTTTCCACAGAACACTTCAATGCTACCGGCAATCGGTTGCCCATGAAGGTAGGCGACATAGATCTGCGCATCTTCTTTGAGGGCTTTCATGAGTCCGACGAAATACTCCTGTCCTCGAATGAAAAAGTGATCTCGCTCGCCGGTTGTTTGCATCAGAGAGTAGAAGTTCTGCAGAATGAAATCCGGAATCTGGTC
>CALAEX010000266.1 GCA_937891165.1 uncultured Lachnospiraceae bacterium
TCTATAATTTTGTAACTAAAATAGCCTCTAACCAGATTTCGTTTATTTTTTACACATTTTAGTTTAAATTTAAACTATTTTGCTGTAATTTTAAACTTATAACCTTTAGAATTATCTTACCCATAATTTTTTTCTTATCTTCTAATCCTTATAATAATGCTCTTAAAACAGCAAACTTCTCCTTTATTTTAATATGATTTTTATGAACCAATTCCTGCATCCATTGCTTCTCTTCGTCTTTATATGGTTCTTTCCAAAAACGCTTAATAAATTTGGTAAGTTGACTTTTCAATGACCAATTCAAATTAGATGTCAAATTAATAATGTCAAAATCTGTCACTGTTTGATTTTCATCTACAACTCCTAATAAATATCGTAAAATCAAAATATCAACAAAAGTAAATGGCATAACATCATATTCTAATTACAATAAAGATAAATAATGTCCTCCTTGTTTTGTATCATCTGTCACATAATTCACACTCTCAAACAATGTTTTATGAATAATTCAGATTATTTTTTCTTCTTTTCTTTTTTGAAAATTTTTATACCTACCTTTGGCAAACTGACTTTCTTTTTAAGATTAGACTCAGATTCTATGGAACTTATATCATCTGTAACAGTGTCTTTTTTTTCAAACTGTATATTAATGGCATCATCGTATTTAATCCCCGTTTTAGTTTCCAAAATTAAAACCTGCCTTTCTATATTTTTGGCATAATTAGTAATATTATCTAATGTCTCTTCGGCAATATAAAAATCTTGATAAATACTCATTACTAACAAACGATTAGAAAAATCTTTTTTGATTTGTAGTATAGCAACTTTACATAATCCTGCCAAATAATACATATATCCAACATTGATCTTTTTTTGAACATCAATACCCTCTACCTTATTTCTCTCAATATATTCAAGTGCCTTCTCATAGTTTCCTTGAGAAAAATAAAAATCTGCTAACCTTAGACCACATTTTGGACTCTTTATGCCCTTATTTATTGCAGCCTGTAAACATTCAATTTCTTTATCCTGATTATTAAAGTACTTGTATATTTCTGATTTTGCTAAATATACATCCTCTTCATAAGGGAAATACTTGGCATACTCATCAGCTATACTTAACATTACTTTTTGATTTTCTAATATTGCTTTTTCATCACAAAGATCCTCTGTAATGAGTTGAAGATAATCAATACTAAAACTAAAACCTCTCCATGTCCATTTCACCTTAGGAATACTTAATAAAATCTCATAATACTTCTGACATTCCTTTTCTTTATTGCAATATAAGCCAATTTGAAGAAAGTCAGCCAACAAATCTGTAGAATAAGGATATTTTTCTAGACCTTTTTCAAGTATCTTGCAAGCAGTTATATAATCATCTTTTCTTGAAAAATTTACGGAAAGATTATGAAATTCATCCGGAGAGCCTATAGTATCTCTAAAACTTAAAAATCGATTTACTTCTATATATCCTCTCTCTTCGTCATCATTAAAAAACGCTTCTCTGACAATACCTTCAACTTCACCAGCTGACTTATTTCTTGATTCTGTTTGAAAAATTATTTCCTCTTCCATAATTAATCCTCCAATGGTCCAAAAAGCTCATCAAATTTTTTTTCTAACTCTTTTTCTCTATATATTTCATTATCACTAACACGATTTTGAAGAGATAATCTATCATATTTAATTAAATCTTCCTCTATTTTTTTGAAATCTTGCAACAGATATTTACCTCTCTTAGTTATTCTTAATTGAAGCATAGCATATTTATCTTGATCATACTCTGAAATATCAATTAACTCTGCTATGTAAGGTAACAATCTTCCACTGAGTATTAGTGCCTGTCCCTTTTCCTTATTTAAGTGCTGTAATGAAGAAACTGATAAAATATCTCGTCCGCTCTTGTTTTTTCCACAAAGAGCTGAAAGCTCCTTTAGCAAGGGAAGTTCTCTACTTGTAAGAAAAATCCAGTTTATACAATTTGAACTTATTGTCTCAGATTCCTCTCGATATCTCTCAACCAATTGATGTTTACTTTGGATAACAAGAACAAATCTGATATCTCTACTTCGGGCAGCAGAAATCATACTAGGAAAGTCTTTAATTGTTGGCAAAGAAGAAAACTCATCTAATATATAATTTACTCTTATCGGCAAACGACCATTTCTTGTTGTTTGTGCTTCATAAATCAAATACTCATAGCTCTGTTTTATGAATAGGGAAATCAATTTGTGATACGTTGTTTTTTCATCCGGCATAATAAGAAAAATAGCAAATTTTTTCCCACAGTTTTTTAAATCAATATCATTATTTGAAAGCATATTAAGCAAATTCGGCTGTAAAATAAAACAACGCATTTTTTCATCAAATGTACTTAATATGGAGGTCTTTGTTCTTTCGAGTGCAGTGATAGTTCCACTCAAAGATCCCATAATAATTTCATCATTATTAATTAAATTTTTTAAATAAACATCATTCACTTCGCTATGTTCTACATTTTGAAATAAATACCGGCGCAAACGTATCAAATTATATAAATTCACATACTCATCCGGCAGATTGTTTTCTAAATTGTATTTAAACAAAAGTGCTACTAAACCAAAAAATAAGTCACCCGCACTATTATCCCAAAAAGGATCTGATAAATCCTTCTCTGCCTGAGTTAAATTAAATGCTACATCATTTGCAAATTCATACGCTCTATCAATATCTCCCTTTTTGTAAAAGGAATATGGAATAGCTAATGGATTCCATGCATGACCAGTGTCCGGATTTCTTAAATTCACAACAACTAAATTATATCCATTTTTTTTCAAATAAGCAGATGTTCTCCCATATATCTCAGCTTTTGGATCAGATATTATCATTGATTCTCCAGCAGAACCCATAACATAAACTGACGGCATAATAACCAATCTACTCTTTTTTGAACCAGTTGCACCCATAACTAAAGTATGTGCATCAGAATTATCAACTAATGTTTGTATCGAATTGATTCTTCCCAAAGGTATTCCTCCTGCTAATAAATCAGAATTTTTCTTACCCGAGAATTTAAAAGTTTTAATATTAAATTTATTAAAGCTGTTACGAAATACACTATTCCTTTCAAATTTTCCCTCCTTTAAAGAGGCGTTATTTGTTTCATATGATGTATTTCCTATATCACTATTAAATATAGAATCATTTTCAAATTTTTCCACTATTCCTCCTCAACACCCAAACTAAATGTATTATTCTTACTTTGATCATTCTGCTCAAATCTATTTCTAAACTCCTTCTCATTTGTATATACAATATTTGTATCATTATCAATATATTCTCTGTTTTTTCTTATTTTTTCATAATACTTTTCAATGCGACTTTCCCTTTCCGAAATATTATGATGGACTTTTTTGCTATCGACTCCCTCTGTATAATAATCAATCCCTATTCCCTCTGTTAGCATATATTTATATATTTCTTTAAATACATAATCACTATCAGATTCAGACGTAGAAACATTTAGATAATTTAATGTCAATTTTACGGCATATACCATAGAGAATAGAAGAGCCTCATTAGGATCCTCTACTAAGATTTCTTTAATATAGGTTCGCAAACTATTTCCTATCTCTAATTTCCAAGAATCAATATCTCTATCTTCTAAACCTATTTCATGTTGTCGAAACAATACATATTGAAAAGCTATTTCTGTTATTTCATCAACACTCAAGATAGTTAAATAAAAATTCTTATATACATTCTTGGCTGAGTAAAAAAAATCATATGTCTTTTTATCCATCGGCTTTAAGAAATTACTTTCTTTTAAATCAGTAGATATGAATATGATTCTCAACTTTAAACATTTTTTACTAATCTTATTGATAAAATCATATATAGTTATAAGAGAGTCACTGTACCACGAATAATCGTCAAAAATAATCAAAGTATCTTGTTTCTGGGACATATTATTTAGTATTGTGGGTTGCTCAGTTAAAAATTCCTTCATTTGTGTCGATGGAATCATGTACCATCTCCACTTAAATGCATATATCTGTGCGAATTCATACGCTAATTTACTTTTTCCACTAATACTCTTGCTGTTAATTGTGCAAAATAAAAATTCCCGTTCATCATCCAAAAAAGAAATTAGTTCTGCAATCTGTGCATCTCTTCCTAGAGTTAATTGATCGTTATATAAATAATGCAAACTTCCTCTTTTAAAAGATTTCTTCCATTTAACGTTTTGTGAATCAACCAATAGCTTATGCAATATAATCCGAATACTATCTGGCTTATTGATATCATACAAAATTGGTTTTATCTGTAGCTTTCCATATTCTATCAGTAATTCTCTTTTCTTTTTATCATCATCCTCACACCCAACAATTGCAAAATGAGTGATACCTTCTTGTTTAGTTTTATCTAAAATAGTATTTAAATATCTGTCTTTACAAATATCAATTCCCACAAAAAGTAAAACATATTGATTAATCCATTGTTTTAACATACAAATGAAATCTGAATCCTGATAAGCAGATTTAAACTCTTCTTTGGATAAGATAACATCTCTTTTATTTGAAAATAAGTCGCCATGAACTTTGAATACTACTGATTTTAAAGTAGAATCCTTTCTTAAGAAATGGTGTAGTAGCATTTTATTAAATGGTGTTGCAATATCCAGATGTTTGCTATTGTTCAACATTTCATAAATCTTATCAAAATTCACAGTTATAGCACTTCCATCATTAAACCATTGAATTAGATTGATTGGCTCATAAAAAGCACGAAACCAATCAATTTTCTCAACAGAATAGTAATCTTCAAAAACAGACCATTCTATTAATTCTTTATAATCCAAAACATCATATGCAAGCGTATTTAATATACGGTCCAAAGATTCCAAATAATCTTCTGTAATAATCTGTTCCCTACAATCTTCTAAATGATTAAATTTTATTAAAAATTCCAGAAAATCTTGCTTCGTTCCATAATTAAAAGAAACTAAGTCATATCCGATGAAAGGCATAATACCATTATGTGAATTAATTTTTTTTCTCAACAAATCATAAATTGTTTTATTACTACGACAAAACTTAAAAATATTTTCTATCTTCTGTTCCATAATCGCCCTTATAATTACAATTCATTTAACAATTGTTGTAATATGATCGTTAAATTACCATGATCTTTTTTATCATAGAAAATTGGTAATGCATTTACATGTGAAATACGTTCTTTTACATCAATTATCTCACTAAAACTAACTCCCATAATAGCATAGTTAAGCATCCCTTCTTGCATTTGGTCAGCAATTAATGAAATAGTTTTATCTTGATACAGACTTGCACCAATAAACAAAAATATCTTACTGTCAGCCCATTTAGATAATTGTATTTTTAAATTTGATCCATCTCTGTAATGAAGACTATATGACTTTCCAGTCAAAATCAAATCATGGTTATTGGATCTTATGTCACCATGTACTTTCATAATCATAGGATTAGTCAAATTATCCCTCATATAAGTTGTCAATCTATACGTATCATACGCAAAACCTGTTTCAAACCCCATCCCATTATAATCGAACGCTTTTTCCAATACTCTATCATAATTAGTTGTTATATATGTACTTAATCGAAACTGAGGCAACAAAAAAACTGCTTGATCTTTGATTTTATCTTTAGTAATAACATTTTCATCAAATACCTCCCTACAACATTCATAAAACAATAATTCCCCCATTTCTTCACATAGCATATCTGCTGCCCCAAAATAATCGTAATTTTTTATATGCCTCACTACTTTTTGTGCACAAGCATCCGAGACATTTTTCAATAACTTATATAACAATTCCTCCCAAGTGGGATAACAACATGTTGACAAACCTGCACCAATAAAAGGAATAACATTTCCATCTTTTAATCTTTTTAACAATTTCCCGTATGCAATCCTATTTCCCGGATAAAAATCCATTATTTCATCAAAAATACTCATAACTATATAAAATCTCCCAATATAAATACTATAATTATTGTAACAATTATTTAATATTAAATCAATGATTTTTACTAAAAAAGATAGTGTAAACTTTTTGTAGGTCACAAAAGAGCAGACGACTCCCTTAGATTTTCTTAGTTTTTCTCCTTTATTTTATAATCTAAAAATCTGATGCTTAAAGTTTAATATCTTTTTTATTTATGCATACGGAATACTATAACTAGAAACATCAACTAAATATCCTAACTTTTTCTAGCGTTTTCGTTCTTCTGACCACATTTTACTACTACTATAAATGATTTCTTCACTTCCAACTACTTTTCTTCTTTCTTTTTTGATATCTCACTAATTCTTGCATATCTCCTAAACTTTCATTATAAATTAAATAACATTTGATAAGAAAGTATCTTCTAATCCGTCTATCAAATCGTTCAATTTTTCCTCTTCTCCTAAAGAAGAAACTACTACTTTATCACTAATATCCTCTATCGTTAAATGATAATACTCCAATGCTTTCTCCAAATTTTCTACTGGTATCGCTTGATGATTATAATTATAAATCACATAATCTATATATTCATGTGGAATAGCAATCTCTTTACTTGCTTCATTCAATCGACTAGTTCCACCCACACTTCGTAATAAGTTTCCAACACGTTTCTGATTTCGCTCATTATCTAAAGCAATTCTTTCTTTGTTATTTATCTTGTTTAAATTTTCTAATCGATTCAATACCATATCAAAACTCACGTTAAATTCAGACATAATTCTTGCTATATCCATCGCAGATAAACCATTTTGCTCTAAATTTTCCAATTCTAAATCAAAAAACTTTTCAATTTCATCTGCTGGCATCAATAAACAAGCAGCAAAATAGTTTGCTTCTTGCTCTTTTTCATCCATACTTTTTCCTGAAATAGTCATCGTAGTATCAATAAAAGAACTACTCTGTTCCATATGCAAAATAATATGACCAAGTTCATGTGCTAAGGTAAATAGTTCTCTTGATAAACGACTACTTGTATTTGTAAAAATAATCATGTCTCCATCTTTTTTTAAAGTAAATCCTAAATCTGCTTCTTCACCCAAAGGATATCGCAATAATTGATATCCACAGCGTTCACACTCTTTGAATAAATCAATAATTCCATAACGACTTACCTTACACTTTTCACGAAAGGCTTCTGCTTTAATTCTAATTTCTCGTTTTCTACTATCTTTCATGGTAGCCCCTCCCTATGCCTTAGTATCTCGTTGTAATTTTGCATACAAATGCTTATTTGCATAGAAAAAATCTAACATATCAAATATCTTCTCGGAAGAAGCTGTTTCAGAACCTGCTCGATAAGCAACAACTGGTGTTTCTTCTAAAACTCTAGTAATATCACCTACTGTCACATCTAAAACAGTAGCAATCTGCATTAAAAGTTCTAATGTAGCTCCATTTGTTCCATTTTCAATACGAGCATACCTTTGTCTACTCATGCCAATACTATCTGCCATTTGTTCCTGAGTGAACTGTTTTGCCATTCGTAATGCTTTAATACGATTTCCTAATAATTCATTCATAACCTTTCCTCCTCGTTTCTGATTATGTTTATTTTATCAGAAAACAAGTTTTTGTCAAGTAATATGTTTTATTTTTATAACATTCTAGTTTTATTATGTTGTATTTTTGATATTTTTTTAATTAGACAATCTCCTTTTCTTTCCATCTATCTCCATACATATCATATTGAACTTTCTGCTGATAATAATGATTCATTGTACTTGGTGCATTATAAAGTGCTGTTATCATATATGCTTTAATATTTCCAATTTTCGTTACACTATTTTGCATACAAGTAACAACGTATTGCAAATGATTACTGTTTAATTTCAAAAACTTTGATTTTACCAATTCATACGGATAGTCTTCTCCTCCAATTCGTACTGTATTACGTTTTACACATACTACCTCACAAATAACATCAAACAGTTCCTCATACAATTCTTTATCTTTCCATATCCCTTGCTTTACCAAATATTCATAGTCTATGTTTTCTTTAATCAATTCTATGTAAGCAGACACTTCCTCTGCTCTATCCATCTCATCCATCTTATCTTCCTTCTTTTCTTTTTGTTCTTGGATAGATGGATAGATAAGATTAGTATAGCTATTCTCAGTATAATTAATATTAGTATAATTAGGGTTCAAAATTTGAACCTTCTGAAGTTCAGTTTTTGAACTTCTAGCATTCTGATTTTTATACTTCTGCACATCGATGACAGAAACTTCTGGAAGTTCCATTTCTGAACTTCTGAAACTTGGAGAAAAATCTCTATACTCCTTGAAGTTCAATTTTTGTACTTCTGTGAAATTATCAGTATTTTCGTTAGGTTCTTCTTCTTTTTTTGGCTTTTCTGGTTGCTCTACTATCACAAAATTCTTTACATAAATGATATCTGGTCTTCCTAATCCCTGTCGTTTTCTTTCAATTAACCCAATCCCTTTTTTACTATCCAATTCTGCAAGAATCTTAATACAAGTTGCTTTCGCACAGCCCAAATCTTCCATAATACTTTCTACCGTATAATAAATATACGCTCGATTATTTTCGTCAAACCATCCATTTTTTCTAGACAATGACAATCTATCCAACATCAGACCATAAAGGAGCTTCGCATCACTCGATAGTCCTTTAAAACGCTTATCTTTAATTAACAATCTCGGAACTCGATAAAAAGAATACTGTTCCGCTTCCAACCCATAATAATAATCAAATGTTACATTTTCACCATTACCCATGATGTTACACTCCCTTTCCATGTTCTGTTATCTTTCTAACACCCAATACATTTTATTTTCTAGTTACTACCTTCTGCCTTTGAAAGCTTGAGAAACTACCATGACCATAACAAAAAAGGACACTTTCCTAAAATTTCTTTTAGAAAAATGTCCTTGTCGTACAAAATATAAAATTGGATTGACACGATTCTTTATTTTATAATCATTTATTATAACTCTTTAACAGTTATGAATTTGTCGTACTCTTGTCGTACCATACAAAGAAAGTGTCGTCAAACCTGCATAAACACTGGGTTTATTTATCAAGTGTCTTCATTGTTGGGAATTCGTCCCTTGAGCTATTCACTATCCTACACTATTAAGCACAGTACGAATTTTCCCAACTTTTCTATTTTTCACTACTACACATTATTCTGTATTATAAATACAAAATTTGTAGTAACTTTGTAGTTTTTTAGGGTATTTGTAGTATTTTATTCAAAGAGAATCCAGAATAATTAAATTAAGAACTCTTTCCTAAAATAACTTCATATTCTTTGATAGATTCTCGATTGCTTCTTTCTTTTTTTCCACAGTAGCTTCTGCATATATATCCATTGTAGTTTCAATATTTGCATGTCCCATTACTGCTTGTATTACTTTTAAATTCGATTCATTTTCACAAAGTCTTGTGCAGAATGTATGTCTTAAATGATGACAAGAAAAATTAGGCAAAATCACAGGCTCTCTTTTCTCTTTTTTGGCTTTTAGCACTTCTTCTGCATTATAATTCTCTAAAATACGTTTAATCGTCCTATTTACTGTTTGTGGATTATGAACATTACCAAACCGATTACAGAAAATAAATCCTGTCATACCGTCTATTGTAGTGCTATTAAATCCATTTTCTTTCTGATATTCATATTCTAGTTGTAATGCTTCATATACTTCATCCATCATTGGAACATCTCGAATCCCTGCTTCTGTCTTTGGAAAAGATACTTGAAATATGGTTTTCCTTGTGGAAGCTTCTGCTACTGCATAATATACCACACTATGATTAATATTGATTATCCTATTTTCATAGTCAATATCCTGCCAACGAAGTCCAATCACTTCTCCGATACGACATCCTGTTCCAAGCAGTACAGTAAACAACGGAAGCCAATGCTCAAAAACAGGTTCATTTGCAATATAGTTTAGAAATGCTCTCTGTTGTTGAATGGTAAGAGCATGTCGAACTCCTTTATTCTTTCCAGCTTTCTTTTTGATTTCAGCCATTACTCCATCCGATGGATTCTTTCGGATAATATCATCTCGAACGGCAAGTTGAAAAGTAGGATGCAAGATAGTATGTATCGTATCAACTGTATTTGCCTGTAATCCTTCTTTTGTTAACAAATGCAAATAAAAATACTTTACATCCGAATACTTGATTTCTGTAATCAATCTTTTTCCAAAACTATCTTTAACAAAACGATTATACATATAGATGTAATTACTTCTTGTTGTTTTTCTCAATTCGTATTTTGTAGACATATATCTGTCAAATACAAAATTTAAGGTAGCATTTCCTCCTACATAAGAATTTAAACCATCTAATTGCTCTCTTTTTAATTTTTCTTGCTTCTCACGAAGTGTTTGCAAATCTTTCGCATAAACAAATCTTCTTTTTTTAAACGGATCCGTATAAGTATAAACATAGGTATTATCCGTTCGTTGGGATTCTCCTTTTCTCAAAGCTCGTCCCTTGTTATCTTTCCTTGCTTTTGCCATGTATTCTCCTTCCCATTAGGAAAGAGTTTTTGCACTTTTCTCCTCAGCTTCATATAATTTATTCACAGCTTCTAGGACTACTTCTGTTATGGTCTTATTATGTTCCGAAGCATACTGCAATAACTTTTCTCTTTCTTCATCTAACATCCGAATCCCTATAGATTTCACTCTTGGATTTTCACTTTTTGGTCTTCCCATCTTTGCCATTGCATATTCCCCTTCCCATTTCATATAATACCATTATAATTTCTGTTCAACACCAAGTCAAGAACATTTTTGCAAAAACTCTAATCTTTTTCAATCCTAAAAGTTGCTAAATAATTATCTAAAATTTCACAACTAATCAAAACCATTTTCCCTACTTTATGGATTGCTCCTGCTTCTTTTGCAAGTTCTTGAAACTTACGCAAACTCATACTATACATTTCTGCTCCTTCTGCATAACGAACAAATTTCTTTTTCTGCTCTTTTGTCACCATTTTTACTCCTCTCTTTTTCTGCACAGAATTATCCACACATGACAAAGAAAAATATAGTTTATTTCACACTCTCAACTGTAGATAATTCTTACAAAATCCATCTTTGCCAGTTTATAATATAAAAAGTTGCTATAATCCCTTTATTTTTGGTCTTTGCAGCAACTTACATCATTATTTTAACGTGAGTTCGATAAAAATAAAAGTTCCATAAATGTATTTTTTTGATATAAT
>CALAEX010000267.1 GCA_937891165.1 uncultured Lachnospiraceae bacterium
CATATTTTTCTACAGAACCCTTGTCAGATTTAGGTGGTACACCTTCTTCTAACGGTGTTGTGTGTCCTTGTAATGGACTCCATCTTCTAACCATAAGCTTGTCAGCTTTTTCTTGAATTGGAGTTTCATCTGCCAATCTAAAATATACGTATTGGTCTGCATCATATCTGATAGTATCCAATAACTGTTTGGAATAAAACACCTCTGGATTGATTACGCCTGCACCTGCATTTGTAGCCATCTCAAGATAAGTGTTGATATCTGCTGTAGCGTTTAATTGCATAAGTTCCACTCTCCTTTAAAAAGTTATTTTTTCTGTGTGTCGAACCAATTATCTAACTCTTTAATGGAATTAATCTTGCCTGTTTCTCCTTTTGTCTGCCCTTGTGTGTTGCCAGGTTGTGTGCTTTGAGCACCAGCCTTAGCAGCTCTTTGTTGTTCAGCTTGAATTGCTTTCGCAACTTGTGCTTGAACTATGTCTTCAAAATGTCTTAATTTATACTCCTTAATCACGTCAACCTCTTGTTCAAAAGGATTAACATTATCTTTAAGAAGTTCAACTGCAAACTCTTTAATCTTGGCTTGGTCTAATCCAAATTCTTTTTGAATTTTACTAAACCCAAGATAAGCACTTTCTTGTAATTGATGTGCTCTGTACTCCTTATCACGCTGCTCTAAATTATTAAGCTTCGTAAGGATTTCTGCAGGTACACCAGTTTGTTTCGACTGTGCTTGCACAATCGCATCTTGCACCTTGTTCATGACGTCTTCCATAGGAGTGTCCTCTGGAATTCCAAGGATTTTCTGGAGACCTGTAAGGAGCTGTTTCTTTTGGTTAGCTTCTTGTCGAAGTTGTGCAAAAGCAAACGCTTTCTTTTGTTCGTCTTCAGGAATACCTCCGTCATCTTTTTTCGTGTCTTCATTCTGATTACTACTCTGTGCATCAGCCTCAGAGTTGTTTTGTGTTCCTTCGGTTTGCGTACCCGACTCATCGGTATTCGCACCAGCATCCGCAGATGCCTCTTGATTGTCCCCCTCCGCAGAGTTGGATGCGTCATTATTCTCGACTCCAAGATAACCGAGTAAATCATCTAAACTTTCATCAGCGAAGAATTGTAAATCTAATCTAAACTTCTTCATCTACCCAAAAACTCCTTTCTATATATGAGGGCGTTCATATATGGAGGGCAAGGTTTTACACACAATTAAAGGCTGTGGAACCTACCTCTTGCTAATAATAGCGTACCACAGCCTAAAAAATTTGTCAACTAGTTTCGATAATTTGTCAAGTAGTTGTTAAATATTACAATGGCATATTTTCCATTCCCATAAGTGCAGCCTCTGGACCAGCACCTGGAACACCACCTTGAGGAACTGGAGGCATACCCATCTGAGTATTCTTAAGTCCTTCAGCAGTCTGCATAATAGCTTCTTCTGGAGAAATACCTTGTTTAATAAGTTCAGCATAGTTAAACAATACTTGAGAAGTTTGTTCAAGAGCATTTGTTTGTCTTTGTAATCCCATACGCTCAAGCATGAACTCTTTATTAGGTAAGTCTTGGAACATAAGCCATTCTTCTTCAGTAATAAGGTCGACATTTGTACCTGACTCTCTATACTGCATTTGCTTTTCCATAAGCATATTAGCCATCTGAGCAATTCTTTGTTTTGTTTTAGGAAGCTCAGAACTAATATTAATCTCATAATCAAACATTGTTTCATTACTAATATTAGGAAAATCTACTTCTACACTTCTCCAAGCATTGGCTTTATTAGGTTCTTTGAAGAAGTACTTTCTCTTAGGACAGAATTCAATTAGATTATACAAGATTAGTCTAGTTAGCTTAACTGCATATTCTTCATAATTCATAATCTTAGGAGTGTCTATTACCGTCACACGGTTAAGCATCTCCTCTGTACCACCAGTAGTAATAATGCTTCCTGTATCACGACCAGTATATCTTCCATCAACACCAGTTACTAACTGCATGTTCTCTGCATTCTTCATAAGTAAGTTAGCTAATTGTGGAGAAACACTTGGATACTCATGATAATGAACAACCTTAGAAGCGTCTCCATTAACAATAAACGTCTTATCCGCATCATCAGCATGTTTAGCAAACTCACTAATATTAAGACCAGCATTTGTAGAAACGTACTTAGGTGGTCTCTGATTCTTGTACTCTGCGGTAAACGCTAGAGAGTCCATCATGTTATAAGCTACTGAACTAGCGAATATCTTAGCTGGTTCTGATGTTCCAACCAACGCTCCTGCTGGAAGATTACAATAAAGCTCAGCAAATGGGAATATACTTGGCTTAATATCTTCTTTCTTATGAAGAATCTTTTCACAATTAACAGTATGATATTCATTAATTTTATTACCTTCTCTAACCCAGAAAACAAGCAGTGTGTAGTAGTCTTTTTGGTTTACACCAGTGTTTATAACTTTAGAGTTATTGACAGGAATATTCATGGCATCCCCCAATCTATCATGATTCCTGCCTTTAATATATTCTTCAAATTTATCTTTGTATAACTTGTTTTTCTCGAACACAGACTTATGGTAGTTATCATAAGTCATACAGTACCCTGCTACATCTAAGTTATCAGAAAATGGGTCACGCATAAACTTCATAGGGTCTATAGCTTTAACAGTTATATTACCTTTATAGAAAGCATTTCCAGTACCTCCTGATAATTCTTCATCCCAACCTACTTGAGTTAAACCTAGGTTTAGTAACGCAGCTCTTTCACCTGTCTGGAACTGTGTGAATCCTACACGAGCTCTATGCCAAACATTCTCTAGAGCAATATTTAAATCCATTGCTAATTGCTTATCTTCTTCACTTGTTGGAGCAATACTAGCTCCTTTAGTCACAGTGTAGATGGAAGACAAGATGTTATTCTTGATATAAGCTACATGGTTTGTATCAGGAAGAATCTGATACTTAGGGAACTTAGCTCCAATAGCTTTCCAAAGGTCACCTCTATCAGTAGCATCAAGAAGCTTCATCTTCTTATGCTCTCTGTTGTAATACTGAATACAAGTATCATAGTAACTTTTTAACTTGGCTAGAAGTTTTTGTTCTTCAACATACTTCTTTCCTTCTTCTTTACTTTCTTTCTTCTGGTTCGTCATTCATAAACACCCCTAACGCTTCTTGAATTTTTTCTGCAAGTTCTGCAGGTGAGTCAACATCCTCAGTCTTTTTGTCTTCAGTCTTGTAACCTATTGGTTCCTTGACTTCAACATACTGAGTTGTATCATCTTTGTAAGTGTGCCTATAGTTAATTGTAAAGCTTCCTCTAAACACTATGCCCATTAATATACCAAACAAAAAGCAAAAAGCATTGATTAGTACTTCCATCTTCTCACCTCCTAATCATAATCAGCACCGTAAGGTCCTGAGTTATAGTCATCATCTGTATTATCTGAAAACATCCAGTCAAGCATCTTCTGCTCATCAGTCTTCTGAGCTTCCTGTTGCTTGGTAATGTCATTACCTTTTTTGTTATAAATACCATATATAAGATTTTTAGGATTAGATGGTAGCTCCATAGTAATCCACTCAAGAGCGTTAATACCGTGGTTATTCTTATCTTCTGGTTTGTTAGACCAACCATTCATCATACCTGCTTTAGCTATAAACTTATACTCTGTGAGCTCCTCTTTAAGCTTCTTACAGCTGTTAAAGATAACAAGCTTTCCTGATTCTATATACGTGTTAAGCCTGAATATACGTGCGTCAACATTAACTGCACCTGGCATAAACGCTATACCGTAGTCTAGATAGTGGTCAGACAACGTCTTTAAGCTGTAGTCACGCTTTGGTCCTGATTTAGGGTCTATGATTGGAGGGCAGATTAATCCACCAGATGGTATATCCCTAACACCCTCAAAGTACAAAGCTGCTAGTTCTTCTATATTTTTCTGCGTTGTTCTAAGCTCTTTGTAGATAACAAGCCTGTTCTCAGTCTCATCTACAGCTCCGAACAAGAATACCGAGTCATCATTTAGTCCATAGTCATGTGCTACAATACGTTTCCAATGCTTTGGAATCTCAAAGTCTTCAATAAAACATGTTGCAGCTCCAGGATAAACCAGACCTTCAGTGTATAAGAAGCTTCCGTTAAGATATCTAGCTATCCACCATGCTGGTTTGTTAGCTACCTGCTCTGCCCAGAAAGTATCTGGTAAGAACTCATTAGCAGCTGTAGGTGTAATGTGTGAACTCATGGCTGGGTTTTTCTCGTCTTCAGGAATATCGTACTGGTCTTTAAGACCTCCGTGAAGATAGATTTTCTCTGAGTGCATAAGCACATCAGTCTTTATCCAACCTGAGTCTGGGTTAGACTCTATTATTCCTTTTGCCCAATTCTTCTTTATCTTAGGAATGAGCTGTCCTGTCTTAGTCTGAAGGTACACAATGTCACCGTTAGCATCCCTAACAGGGAGTGTTGCAGCTAAGTTTCTAAGACGAGTCTTCAACTGGGTGAAAGATAAGTCTTTAACCTCAGAACCTTCAAGAATCAGGAACCCAGTCAGGTTGTAAGAACGGAGCTTGTCTTCATCATCAAGTGGTCTAAACATTAGACGATGTCCATTTATAAAGTCGTAATACTGCTTTTGCGTAGAGTATCCAGCAAAGAACACTCCAGGTAAGTCAGCTTCTATATCACGCTTGATAGTCTGCTCATACTGAGATGCAACATTGGCTCCGATTAAGAAGTTACCACTAGGCGTTAAGAACAAGTGTTTGTAGAATTCTTCTCTGGAAGTAGTTGTTTTACCAGAACCGTACCCTCCGAAGTTAGCTGTATAACGATGAGGGTCGCTATGAAAGGCGAATTGATGTGGTTGTGGTATATAGGTGTTTATGAAAGTGTTGCACTGTGTGCACTCTAACCAAAACTCCGATGGAGAGTTGTTATAAGCAACAGCTCTCTCAGTCGGAGCTCCACACCTAGGACACCTAGAGAAGTCTCGTCTAATCTTAGCTACAGACATTTCTTCTCGTTCACGCTTTACTTTGTTTATAGGATTCTCAGGAACAGCTCCTTTACGAGCTTCTTCTGAAAACATTGTTACAAATCCCATAGAATCACTCCTGTTCTATGTCGATTTTCTTAGCTTTTGGCATTTCTTTAAGTGGTACAATCTTACCTTCTTTTTTAAGTTCGTCATATTTTTCTTCAATTAAGTCATTTTCTGCTTTAAGAATAGCTTGAGTTGTAAGGTCAGGGTTCTTCTCGAACTCTGGAGCAAAGGCTATGAGCAGGTTTGAAGCATTTACGTTATAAAAATCATACAACATTCCTTTAAGTTCTGCTACTTTTTCGCCCCACTTCTGGTCAGCAGCAGGTCCTTTAGCTCCTTCAGCTAAAGCTTTTTCATAATTTCCAACAAGTTGGTTCATAGCTGATAGAATTACAGTGTTACAAACTAGGATTACATCCTCAGCTGTAAAGCTTCCTGCTAGTTTAAAGGATACTTTACCGTCTTCCTCAGCAATATTTATAAGTCTTCTTTTAGAATTCTCCATATTTTTATTACCTCCTGTCTAATTTGAGTTTAACACATGTTACTAAAGAAGTCAATGAAGAAAAGACACCCCGAAGGGTGTCTTAAAGTTTCTTGAGTGTGTTGTAAATAGCCAAAAAGTCAGCGTCAGGGTTCTCTCTGAACGTTATATCCAGGTATTTGTCCCAACGATGGTGGAAATCTTTGTGGCATACAGGGCAAAGTAGGGTACAACGCTCTAGTTTCGTAGCAAATCCATGGCGAATCAGGTAAATATGGTGCAGTTGTAGGCTTTTAGGAGACCCACAAATGTCACAAAAAGGATGTCTTTCCAGCAGTTGTCTCTTTACGTGCTTACTTCCGCTGCGAAGCTTCTTACTAGCCTGTCTTCTGGGACTACATTTCCTGGTCTTCCTCCGTTTCTTCTTTAACTTTTTCATAGCGAACCTCCACAGTTTCGGTCGGTGTGACAATCTTTACGTCAGTCTTCTGTCTTCTTGCGATATCCCGAGCAACCTCAAGGATTTCTTCAGTGATACTGTAGATGCTAATGTTCACCATAAGCTATTTCCTCCTTAATTCTTAATCAGTTCATCGAAATAGGGGAGGGTTTCAATCCATTTACAGAATTCCCTCCACTCAGGGAGCCTGTGATTACGTCTTTGTTGATACACATTCCTCAAACATCTGTAGTTGGTAGTGAGTCGAGCAGTCAGCTCAAACCCAGCAGGGTTATTATACAGCAGTGCAAGGTAGTTCTCTGGAGTAGGGTTCAGCTCGTAAGTTTCCTTAAGCTCCTGAAGACGCTGTACAATTACAGGGTCAACCTGAGAAACGAAACTTTGTTCTAAATTGAACTTAGCTATACGGTGCATGGTGGACTGGGAGCTGACAAACGTAATGAAACGGTACCTTTCAAGCTCGACCCACATCTTATTGCTGCAGGTAAGGTCAAAGGAAACCAGAATTCCAGACAAGAACTGGTTGTGTCCACCACCCTTTGCATTAGCAAGTTTAGTGGCACGCCCCATGTCGAAAGTTGCATCAGCAGGGTCAGTTACCATCGGATAGCCAGAAGCCTTAATAGACTCCTCAAGGTCATAGACCTTATCGTTAGAGACCTTCATTTTTAATAACCTCCTCAATTTTTTATTCAATTTATTATAACATTTTAAGGGGTAGGGGGCAATGTTTTTATAGGGGAAATATTTTTATGTTTTTACTAGAAAGAAAAAAAGAAAATAGATATATTTATATATCGTATACAGGCTTATGTGGGAATTTTAAACCCAACCCCCTATGCCAAGGGAAGAAAAAATATAAAGGAGGATGATTCATATGAGAATCAAAGTAAATGGCAAGAACTACAAATTAAGAGAAGGAGCACAATGTGTGTACGAAGTATTAACTATGTTAGCACTTATACTAACAAGCTATGGTTTATTCTACAAATTATGTGAGTTAATTGTGTTCATTGGAAAGGAGGTGAGATAATATGTATAGAGTATACAGCACATTAGCAAAACCAGATAGTACTCAGTTACACCATATGAAGGATGTAACAACAAGCAAAGCTTTATTTGATGAAATTAGATTTTTAAGAGATTTAGGACATGCAGATATATTTGTCTGGAACGATGAATCACAAATCATGAGTAAACATGTAATTAAACAAGGACAAGATAAGTTTATTAAAACAGACTTAAAAGAACCTGTTTATGATTGGTTAGAAGACTAATCGAATACTCATTTGTGTCCTAAGCATGACATTAAACTGCAAATAAACAGCCTAAGGGCAAAAGGAGAATATATTATGAAACAAGTAATTTATGTAATCAACGAAGTTGAAAGAACAAGAGGAGAGTATTCTAACACTGACAGAAACATTGTTAGAGACTACAGAGGAGATGGTAAATCATTTACAGCTGTATCATTATCACAACCAGATGTTCCAACATTTATAATAACAGATAACAATAGATACGAGTATGTTGAAATACCAGCAGACAATGGTAACAGAACATTTATGGGTAAAACAAGTACAGCAATAAGAGTAGCTATGAATTTATACAAAAGAGGAATAAACTTCAGCTTTATACACTATTCTAAGAAAGGTAAGGTTGTAACAACTGTAGATGCATTCAATGATAACCTATACGAAAAGATAGATATATTCTGTGGACTAGAGCCAAAAGAGAAGATAAATAAGTTTGGATTCAAAGATAAGAATGGAAATATTGTAGATGAGTTTAGAAAGACAACAGAAGAACGCCCACAAATAACAATGAAGAGTTTCTACAGTATAGGTGAAAACCCACACAAAATATTTAAGAATGAAGAAAGCTTTGAAAGGAATTTACAAATATTCACTAAATACGCTGAAGTATATGGTTTAGACCACAAAAATCCTGTAGATATGCTAACATTCTTATATATTCAACAACACAGAGAGATAGCTGAAGATTATATGGATGGCACAAAGTTCATATGTCCTTGTTGCAACAGTGTAGTAACAGTTAATGGATATGAAAGATTTATCAAAGGTAAGCTAGTTAATACTGGAAAGACAGTGTGTGAAACATGCTATACAGCTTATAAGATTCATGATAAGAAGGATGTATTAAGATTAGCTAAATATTTAGCAAAACAAAAATAAAATAAATAAACTAAAAAGGTAGTAGTCATTATCGACTACTGCCTTTTTTTACTACCTCGACTCCTCGCAACAAGCGAGAGCAAAAATATATATTTATCTACGATTTAAGTAACTACAAAATTAGCTTCCAAAACTGACGTAAGTTAACGTAATGTTGCCTACATTACATAATGTGGTTGACGAAAACATGTTTAATTACACTAAATTGGTGGGTTGAAGACACTTTATGAAAGTGGATTTCGTCATATTATGGTTAACAACTACAATTTTTCCGATTTCGCATTTTTTATTTTTTAAAAATGGTACTACTATTGGTACCAATCTTCTTCCATCCCTTTCCTTATCTACCTTCAACTCCATTTATTTTTTATCGAATTATTGTTCTATTATTATATTATATATAATATATAGTTTACTTAATATATTTATATTATATATTATATATAGTGTGTTTATTATATTTTATTAATTATATATAAAATATTATGTA
The DNA here is from genome assembly GCA_937891165.1 of uncultured Lachnospiraceae bacterium. Classification (GTDB taxonomy): domain Bacteria; phylum Bacillota; class Clostridia; order Lachnospirales; family Lachnospiraceae; genus SIG299. The sequence goes on from CALAEX010000267.1 coordinate 8,671, forward strand.
TAGTTTACTATAATGTAATTATTGACTACTTGGTACTGTATTGGTACCATTTTATATTTTTAATAAATTTGCTTTTTGTAATTTTAAGTGTAGCAATAATAAACATAATTAGTTGCTTAGTGATTATTATTTATTTATTTTATTACTATGTAATTAAAAAAAATAAATTATAAAGGTGGTGATAAAAATGAGTATATACGAAGTGGCTTACAACAAAGTAAGTGATACATATTCAGCTGAATTCGCATCTAAACTACACAATGCACAATTAATAGCTGTTTATAACTCTATATTAAATAGAGAAGCTAAAAAGAAGTTTTACAGAAACACACAATTAAGTTTATTTGTTTAGTTGTTGTGTAATTAAAAATATTAATAAGAAAGCGAGGTGATAGTTATGATAGAAATCTATTTTCAAGACCTTACAGAAGAAAAACAGCAAGAAATACTTGACAAACTCGGAGATAATGGTAACTGGGATGTAATCCCAATGCATATTATTGATGATGAAGAATATAACGATTTTGATGCTGAAAGATTTAATTAATTTATTTTATATTTATGTGATTAAAAAGCTATAAATCCTTACCGAGAGGAAGGTAAGCTTGAGAGGAGAATTTATTATGAATACAAACACAAATGAAATTATGGCAATGATGGAAAACCCAGTATTTACACCACTTAAAGAAGGTAAATATACATGCAGAATTGAGAAAGTAGGTATTAATGTTAATCCACAAGCAATGGGTTTACCTGCTGGTTACTACATGAAGAACCAACCTGAAGGAAAAAACAACAACTACTTTAGATTAGACCTTATTACTACAGAAGGAAAGAGAATTAACAGAAACGTATTCCCTGAGAATATAAATATTGTTATCTCAAATATCAAAAGACAATTAGGTATTGAAGAAGATATGACTACATTTGAAGTACTTAATAAGTGCTTAACAGAAGGTTGTGAATTAGAAATGTGGGTTTGGTATAACTCATCTAATAAAAACGTTGATTTCTATGACGCAATAACAAGTAGAGACCAACAAGAAGAAACAAATAAAGCATTAATTGATGACCTGATGGCTTAAGCTGTCAGGTTATCTGAAAGGAGCTAACACTATGATAAACACTGATAGAACATTCTGTGTAAGAGGTTGCCACAATATGAAATGTAACAGAAATATCTTACACTTACAAGGACAGGAAGTGCAATGGCTTTCTGTAGCTAAATTTGAAGACTGTGAACACTTTGTACAAGGAGATGATAAAAATGTACACAAAAGAATTAAAAAGAATATTAAAAGACATTCCTGATGATGTTAGAATACGAATTCAAGATTGTGTTGGGGAGTACTACTGTACTACAGGAGCGTCCTATTTACCAGAGAAAAAGACATTGACTTTCTTAGTTGATGACATTATATTATAAGTGAGGTGGTAAATATGAACCCGAGATATGGTATTTGGAACACAATTCATAAAGAATTCCAATTTGGAATATCTGAAGATACTCCACAAAAAGCTGAAAAGAAACTATTTCAAAAAATAGGACATGATGCAAGAAAGTGGAGATTTGAAGTAAGAATAATAAACTTTGGTGACCCAATACAAAAGTTACCTGAATACGCAAGAAAAAGGAGGTGGAGTAAATGAAATTAAATTGTGAAAACTGTTTAAAACAAGATGTTTGTTCAGTTAAAAAACACGCTGAAAATGCTATTCAAAGTTTTGAAAAAAACTTAAGCACACAATTTGCAAGAAATAGTGGAATAGAATTCTCTATATCCTGTACTCATTTCTTAGAACAACGAGTATTAAGAGGTGAAGAATAATGTTAGAATACTATCAAGCTATGACTGGAAAAGAACCATTACCAAGAGCTGAAAGAAGAAGACTCATGAAACAAAACAAAGATTTAACAGCTGAAGAAGCTAAAAAACTTTATAGACCTACAATGACATTTCATGATTACTTACATTATTATGATTTAGCAATATGTGATGCTTTATATTGCGAATTAGATTTACCAAATACTCGTATTAAAGAAGTATTTGATAAGATTAAAACAACAGTAGATTGTCTATCTACAGGACATTTATCCTGTATAGATTTAGAAAACATGGTTGAAAATGAAATAGGCATCAGGTTTAAAAGATAAGGAGTGACGATTATGCCAAAAGCAGACGAAACAACACTAATTCCATTTAAAGAACAACTTTATAATATCTACAGAGTGCGTAAAGCAAGACCTTTTGATGATGACGCAACTCGTGTGGTAGAAGTACATACTATAGATTTAACCAAAAAGCAAAATCGTTACACAGCAATCGAATTTGAACATGGTTGGCATGTATTAGGCTATATACCTAACCTTGCTAGCCATAAACAAATTCAAGAAATGATAAATAAATGGGAAAAGAGGCGTAAATAAAATGGGAAATTTACAAAAATTTATAAGAGGACAAGTTTGGTGGCAAAAACCATCACCAAACAGACAACCAGGAGTACAAAATGATGGAAGACCAGTAATTATTATTAGTAACAATGCAGGAAACAGATTTAGTCCAGCTGTTACAGTAATACCTTTAACTACAGCTGATAAAAAACCATTACCAACACACGTTAAAATGTTAATGGAAGATGGTAGAGTTAGTATAGTACTGTGTGAGCAATTAAGAACAATTAACACAGAACTATTAGAGAGTTACATAGGGACATTAGATGACACAAAACTTACAGAAATAGAAGGAGCAACATTAGTAGCACTAGGATTTAAACAACCTGAAATACAAAAAGAAATAGAATTACCAACACCTGAAACAACAGCAGTAATATATCCAGAACCACCTACAATAACACTTAACGCTGAACCAACTGGTAAGGACATTGGTGTCTCTACCACTGAAAAAGAAACTAAAGATTATGCAGTTATATCTTCTCATAATCGTGCTAAAAAATTCTCTAAAAGAGAGAAAGATATGATTTTAAGATATCTTGGTGCACACTCAATAATAGATACAGCTAAATATTTCGCACCAATATATAATATAGACTTAAAGAAAATGTACACAAGAGTATGTAATATCAAAAACAGAAACAAAAAATAGCTTTTTTATTTGTTTTTGTTTTGTGTAATTAAAAATATTTATTAGGGGGTGTAGAGGTTGAGAAAATTAAGTGATTTAGATATTTTAGCTTTTATAGATGACACTTTTTTAGGTATTGAATTTAGTATTAAAGACGAAAAGAAAGTAAGACAACTAATAAAAGAAGCAAGAATTAAAATGTATGATTACACATCAAAAGTACCTAAACCAATGCCAAAACACGGAATAATAAAAATGATGTATTCAGAAGATATAGAAAGATTGTTTAATGCAGGATTTACAGATACACAAATAGCAACAATAACAGGAGTGTCTCTAATAGAAATACAAAAATATTTAAGAGGAAAGAAGTTGATACAATGATGAACGAAAGATATACTTTCCAAGCAATGCTTTTATTGGTAATTCTGGTATTACTTTTATATAAGTTAATACCTGAAATTATAGATATTTACAGACACCGTAAAGTTAAAAAACAAGATGAGCCTTACGCTTATTTTGAAATTAGTTGTGAAACTGTAACTAAAGAAGGAGAAAGAAATATCTCTGATGTTAACTTTAAAAGGGTTTGTAATCAAATAGGTCTGATAATCTTCTTGAAAGAATTAGATAACAGTATTAAAGAAACATCTAATGGTCAAGTAGGATTAAAAGAGTTATTAGAGGATGTTGAAAAAGCTGAGAAAGAAGGTGCATTAAGTGTCGAAAGTGCCGATGAAAACAGTTAGTGCTACCTACAACAAAAAAACTAAGACGTTAAAAGTAGAGGCAAGAAGTGAAGATATACTTCCTGAATACATGAAGTACTATCTGGTCTATCTGGGATTGCCAGAAGATACTAAAGTAATATATACTTTAGATAAGAAAACAAAAATTTAAAGGAGGAATTTAATTATGAAAATTAAAGTTATGGGAGACAGTGTAAGATTAAAGAGTGCATTAACAGTGAAGGATTTTGATTTACTAAACAAATTCAACAAACCAGTTGTAATAGTAGATGAAGAAGATAACGAAGTATTCAGAGTAAACTTCAAGAAAGGAACAGTTGGTGGTATCAACGAATATGGTATTACTTACAATTCAGTAGATGAAGATGGAGCTGTATATGTAACACTTACATTCCCAGGCAGAACAGCTGAAGAATTAACAGTTGCATTAAAAGAAGAAATGGCTATTGCTATTAACAATGTTCAAATGGCTGAAGAACTTGCTTCTGAAATATTAGAAGAAGTTGAAGATGCACAAAAAGCTGTAGAAGAAGCTTTTGAAGACTAATTAAATATAAATAAAAGCTGTAGGCTACAAACTCACTTACCCATGTGGGGATAAATAATAAATTTAGTTGTACGACAGTAAAACCCTGTAAATACAGTATTATTAAAATGTAAAATCGGCACTTTACATTTTATAAATTAAATAAAAATTCAAATGAAAATTTAGAGGAGGAAATTATTATGAATATTAGAGTAACAGTAGGAACAAATACAAGTAGAAAGAACGTTATCGTAGATGCGAGCACAACATTAAGAAGAGTTTTAGAAGATAACGAAATTGATTACAGTAGAGCAAACGTTAACTTAGACGGAGCTAGTTTAAATCCAGGTGATATGGATAAAACATTTGCAGATTTAGGAATTGCTGAAAGCTGTTT
>CALAEX010000268.1 GCA_937891165.1 uncultured Lachnospiraceae bacterium
TTTTGCATTTCTACCTAAATATTTGATATAATCCTCTTTCTTACTTTCTGTCAAATCGATTGGATATTTTAAACGATTGATAGCAACAGCAAGTTTATTTTCTGTACCTTTAATATCAGAGAAAAAATCATCTAATGCAACGAAATTAAAGGTAGCATTTTTTCCCCATGCAGAGGCTAATAAACAAGCATACGGAGAGTGTGAACCTTCCATTCCCATCCATACTTTATATTTTATTTCATCTGTTTCGGCTGATTTTACCGTAATGGTATGATTAGCCCATACAATGTTCCTAGCAGACAGATTGCCTTTCACTCTATTAATTCCTAGAAAACCAACTTTTGAGTTACAATTACCACGCACGATATCCAGACAATCTTTTCCTTCTTTTTCTGTATCGCAAACAGAATCATAGACGACAATTTCCTTAACACCATGAAAAATACCAAATCCAAACGACTGAATTGTCTTTGGTAAAACAGCAACTTCTAATTTTGTTGATGCAAATGCACTATCTTCTATTGACTCTAAACACTCTGGAAAATCAATGTGCTTTAATTCATAACACCAAGCAAACGCTTCTTCTTTTATCGTCTTTACATTTGGAATGCATACTTTTTCAAGCTTTCGACAACCTTTAAATGTTGCTTCTTCTACCATATCACTGTTCACGATGATTTCTTTTAAATTTGCACACTCAGAAAATGCACATTTTCTAATTATCTCTACTTTCTCCAAGTTAATGGTTTCTAATTCCAAACATTCACAAAATGCATTCTCTTTGATTTCTTTTAACGATTCTGGCAAAATAACGGTTTTTACAAATTGATTATGAGCAAAGGCCCACTCTCCAATGGTTGTTACTGTCTCTGGTAAAGTAATCGTAGTTCCTTTATATGCCGTTGGAACAGCAATTAGTGTTGACATATCTTTTGAATATAAAATTCCATCTACAGAACAATAGATAGGATTATCCGATGAAACTTGAATTGCTTCAAAAATAGCATCTGGCTTTTTATTATATGACCAACTTTTTTCATACATTGGAAACGTTAATGGACTTACTATTTCTACTGTCTTTGGTAAAAAAATAGAAGCAAGCGAAGTACATCCCTTGAAAAGATTGTTTGGAAGTTCTTTTGTTCCTTCTGGAATTGTAATGGATTTTAACTTTGTTCTACCCAAAAATGCTCCTTCTCCAAATTTTGTTACACTCTCTGGAATCACAACTTCCTCTAATATATCCTGATTTGTCCCTAACAACTTAAATGCATCCGAAGCAATTTCTGTAACTCCTTTTGGTATGACAAACTGTTTTTCCAAAAATATATTACACCGCCAAAGTATACTTCCTACTACAACGTATGGTGCAGTCTTATAATATGCCGTCCCACTAATAGAACTTTCTACTATATTTTGCACCAGTTCTATTCCTTGCATTTCTTCTAAGGAAGTACAATTATAAAACGCATCTTCTTTGATTGTTTCCATATTTTTATGTAAAACAATTTTCTTTAGTTCACTAAAGTTTCCAAATGCACCTGCTTCAATTACTTTTGTAGTTTCTTGTACTTCATATTCTTCTGTTTTCATACAAAAGAAATGAATGAGTCTTGTTTTATTTTTACTATATAGGGCAACTCCATCCGACCAAAACACAGGATTATCTTCTGCTACAATAAGCTTTCCAAAGGAAGTACCACCACTATAATAATTGCCACTTCCAAATGTATAACGACTTAATCCTGTGATTTCCGTAATTGTCGCTGGAATGCGAAGTACCTTTAAAGAATTTCTAATACTAGATAATCCTGTTAACTTTGTTACAGGCAAACCACAAATCGTTTCTGGAATCACCGTTTCTTCCTCTGCAATAGGATGACTATAAGAATCTTGTTTTAAAGATACACTTACCGTTTTTTCTTCTGTAATTTCATATTCTAAGCCTTCGAATACCTCTGTTGTTTCTACTTCAAAATCTTCATCATAAACTACTTTTAGGGAAAACTTCTTAAATTTAGACTCTCCTGCCTCGTATGTTTTCAAAAATGTTTCTGCATAACTTCCACGCTCTACTATATATACGGTACTTTCATTAAGGTATAAATCTTTATAAGAACCTTTTTCATCACAAAAAATGTTTGGACTAATTTCTTTTACGGAAGCTGGTATTGTTACTTTTATTAATGACTCACAACCAAAAAATGCCCCTGTACCAATGCGTTCTACTCCTTCTGGAATGACAACACTCGTTAAACTTTTATTATCTAAAAACATACCAACTGGAATTTCTTTTAATTTTTTCGGAAGTATGACTGTCTGAAGTGACTCACAGTGATAAAATACATTTTCCCCAATTGTTGTAATGGAGTTTGGAAATTCTACTGATAAAATTTTATTTGATGCTCCATAAGATTCTTCAAACGCACGAGGAGCAACCAAAAGTACTGGATATCCTCCGATTTGTTCTGGAACTTTTACTTTCTTTTTCTGACCACGATAAGAAATAATCGCAATCCCCTCTTGATATGGTACTACACAAAACTCAGAAGAAAGGGAAGAAATTTCTTCCATTCCGTACGGAATATAGTTTAAATTCATATTTTGTGCAGACCAACTTCCTAACATGAGTTCTAACATATAATCGCTTAAACCACAAGTAGGAGAAGCATAAATTGCTATCTTCTTACTATACGGAATTGCATCTTGTGAAATATATTTCAAATCAGAATGGAAATAAATCTCTTTGATAAATTCACTAAATACACCATCCCATAAATATTCTATTTTATTAGATAACACGATCGTTTGTAATTTTTCACAATAATGAAATGCTCGACCAATATCCGTCACTGTATCCGGTACAACAAATTTTTTCTGTTTTTTCTTTGCTGGAAAAGCAATCAGTTTTGTCCTATCTTTATTATAAAGCACACCATCTACCGAAGTATAATATGGATTACTTTCACTTACTGTTATTTCCTCGATTGGATTATGAGCAATCGCAGAACTTGCAAAACATTTCACACTAGAAGGAATTGAAATTTTTGTAAGGTGACAGCCATCAAAAGCATTTGTTTCAATAACTTCTACCCCTTCTTGCATAGATACTTCTATTAGTCCAGAGTCCAAAAAAGCATTCGCACAAATTCGTTTTACAGTTGCTGGAATTGCGACGGATTTCAAATTTTTATGACTATCCCTTCGAAATGCACCTTCCACAAGTTCCACTGTACCTTCTTTTATCACAAGCTCCTGTTCCAAATAGTCAGTAAATAATGCAATATAACCTGCCTCTGTTTTTTGATAAAATACATGATTCTCCCAAAAGAATGTCGTATTCTCTTTTGCAACGGAATACTGAATAGTTCTATAACTTCTATGCAAAGAAGAAACTGCTTCTGGCAATTCTAATTGTTTCATACTACAATACGACTTGACTGGGTAAGTGGAAGTAATCGGAAGACAATTTTCATCAAACGAAGTCAATCCTTTTGGTAATTGAAGATTTACTAAATCAAAAGCATACTGGAATGCATTTACACCTAATTTCTTTACTTTTTCTGGCACAGTATATTCTGTAATTTTAGGTTTATAGCAACTAATCAATTCCTGCGTTTCTTCATCTACAATTCGCAGAAAACCAATCTTATCCGTATAAAAATGAGTATTTGCTTTATCTACAATCACCGAATTACAACGATAAAAAGAAAATGCCGTATCATCTATGATTTCCACCGAAGCAGGAATACGCAATGTTTTTATTTGTGCTTGTCCAAACGCTTTGTATTGAATTTCTTTTACTGATGCACCTAACGTTAATTTTGCAATTTTTCCCAAACGATAAAACGCATACTCTCCAATAATCGTAACGGAATCTGGTATTACAATCGTTTCTTCTGTTCCTAAATAATCATAAATTTTTGACTGACTTTTGTCCAATACAAAATCGTCTACTACAATAAACTGTTCATTCTCTGGTGATATTGTATAAGAAGGTGCTGGTGCTCCATGCAGACAGCTAACAGAAGCAGGTACTACAATGGAATTTCTTCCAAAAGCCATATAACCAATTTCTTCAATACCCTCTATTAAAGTTGATTTCCCTATACTTTGAGAAAAAGCTCCTTTCCCAATCGTCTTTAGTGCAGTAGAAAATGTAATATTTTCTAAATTTAATACGTAACAAAGTTCAAATGCCTTTTTCTCAACCGTTATGACCGTATTTGGCATTTCATACGCTTGTAAATTTTTATTAAAACAATAATAAATAACGGTACGGTCACGATTATATAAAATACCCGTTTCTGTATCATAAGAATAATACTCGTTTTCCTCCGAAATAGAAAAAATTTTAGCCCAACTTTGATACTCTGGATTTACTGCTAACAATTCTATGTTCTTTACCGTCTTAGGAATTTGAATATAAGAACTTCTTTTTCCTAGATGTAATGCATCTACTCCCCCAATTTCTAACACAGGCTTCCCGTCTAGTTCTTCTGGAATAATTAAAAATTCTTTTGTACCAGAATAACCAGTCACTTTTACTCCACCCGAAACTTCCTCATAGACATATTCATTTGGACAATCTAATGCAAACAAATCTGCCATTTGATAGCTTTCTGCAATCATACCTTCCTCCATACTATATCATTCTGCTTCCATTCCTTATCATCTATTCAAAACAATTTACTATAAAACTATATCATCACATTTTTTAATATGTAAAATAATATGACTACCAATAAAATATCCTTTACTGGTAGTCATTTATTATTTTAAAATCTACTGACGAAGCTCAATACCTGCTTCCGAAAGTTTCTTTAAAATTTTCTGCATTACTTCTGTAATATCTTTTTCTTCCAAAGTTCTATCTTTTGCACGGAATGTAATAGAATATGCCATTGACTTATAGCCTTCTTGAATTTGACTACCTTCATAAATATCGAATAACTTGCAGTCTTCTAATAACTTACCGCCGTTCTTTACAATAATCTCTTCAATCTGACCTGCCATAATATCTTTCTTTACTAACATACTAATATCACGAGTTACAGCTGGGAATTTTGCAATACCTGTATATTTCATATCAAATCCTGCCCTCTTTACTACTTCTGGCATATCAAGTACCGCAACATAAGCTTTTTCTCCGATATCATATGTGTCTGCTACATCTGGATGAATTTCACCAAGATAACCAAGCACAATACCTTCATAAGAAATTTCAGCTTGTCTTCCTGGGTGTAAGAAATTCTTTCCTGCCTTTGGATTATAAGAAAGTTTTCCTTTTAATCCTGCTTTTTCTAATACTTCTTCTACCACACCTTTTAAATCAAAGAAGTCACCAGTACCATACATACCAAGTGTCAACTGCATTCTCTCATCTGGAAGCTCTGTTAAAGGAAGTGCCTTTGGTAAATAAATATTCGCTAATTCATATAAACGAACATTTTTATTACGTCTATTATAGTTCGTAGATAAAGAAGTTAACATACCGTTTAATGGAATGGTTCTCATAATACTGTAATCTTCGCCAAGTGGATTGGAAATTGTTACCGTTTGACGTAATACATCGTCTTTCTCTAAACGCAATTTATCAAATACTTTTGGACTTTCAAAAGAATATGTCATTGCTTCAGAGAAGCCAAACTTTTCTACTGTTTCTCTTGCTAATGCTTCAATACGAAGTTTGAAGGAAAGCTTACCAGTTGTTGCTTCTCCTGTTGGCAAGGAAACTGGAATATTATCATAGCCATAGAAACGAGCCACTTCTTCTGCTAAATCTGCTTGACAAAGTACATCTTGTCTCCAACTTGGAACAATCACTTCGTCTGTTTCCTCATCATATCCTAAATCTACACTTTTAAAATAACCAATCATGGTTTCTTTGGAAAGATTTGTTCCAAGTAACTGATTTGCTTTTTCCCAAGAGAATTTTACGCGATGTTCTGTTCTCACTGTTGGATATACATCCACACAACCACCAACGACTTCACCAGCACCTAATTCTTCAATTAACTGACAAGCACGGTTGATAGCTTCCATTGCTGTATTAGGGTCAAGACCTTTTTCAAATTTAGAAGAAGCATCAGTACGAAGACCTACTTTCTTGGAGGAAAGACGGATATTTGTACCATCAAAACAAGCAGCTTCAAATAATAAAGTAGTCGCAGTATCTGTAATCTTAGAATTTTCACCACCCATAATACCTGCAATACCAACTGGCTTTTCCCCATCACAAATCATTAAAACAGAAGAATCTACTTTTCTTACCACACCATCCAGTGTTTGGAATTCTTCTCCATCTTCTGCACGACGAACGATAATTTTATTTCCTGCAATTGTATCTAAATCATATGCGTGCATTGGTTGAGAATATTCTTCCATCACATAATTTGTAATATCTACAATATTGTTAATCGGACGAATGCCCTGTGCTGCTAATCTTCTTTGCATCCACATTGGAGATGGTTCAATTTTAATATTCTTTACGACTCTACCTACATATCTCTTACAAAGGTCTGTATCTTTAATTTCAACAGAAATATAATCAGAAGCGTTTTCGTTATTTCCTGTCTCCTTAATGATTGGAGGATGGAATGGCTTACGGAATGTGGCAGCAGCTTCTCTTGCAATACCAATCACACCAAAACAATCTACACGATTTGAGGTTACTTCATATTCAAATACTACTTCATGTAAGCCCATTGCTTCTGCTGCGTTAGAACCAAGCTTAATTCCATCATACGCAGGATTATCACTAAAAATATAAATTCCATTTTCTGGTGCATCTGGATACATATCTTTGGAAGAACCAAGTTCTTCTACGGAACACATCATACCATTACTTTCTACACCACGAAGTTTTCCCTTTTTAATTTTTACACCACCAGCTACTCTCTTACCATCATGACCACAAGCAACACGACCACCATCTAATACAACAGGAATGATATCACCTTCTTTTACATTTGGTGCACCTGTTACAATCTGAGTTACTGTACCTTCTTCATCAATCTGTACTTGACAAACAATTAATTTTGTTGCGTCTGGATGACGCTCAATCTTTAAAATTTTTGCTACAACTATTTTATCTAAATCTTCATCTAAAACTTCAAAACCTTCTACTTTTGTACCACTTAACGTCATTGCATCTGTGTATTCCTGTGGAGTTGCTTCTAACTCTGGTACATATGCCTTAATCCATGACATTGATGTATTCATACTGACTATTCCTTTCTATACTTAAATCTTTACTTTACCTTATAATTCTAATAAGCCACTATATTTTGTATCTTACAGGACACGCTCTCGCTCGTGGCGAAACGTAACGGTACTAGGCTCGAAAAAACCTCGCCAAGGACCGACGTTTCTTAACGGTCCTTTTAAGATACAAAACATAGTAAGGCTTTGGCACAATATACTTGATAACTACATATCAAAGACTATTTAAAACTATATATGTGTTATTAGAACTGTTTTAAAAATCTCACATCATTTTCATATAGGAGACGCATATCGTCAATTTCGTACTTTAACAGTGCGATACGTTCTAGTCCTACACCGAATGCAAATCCCGTATATTCCTTTGGGTCAATACCACTCATTTCTAATACTCTTGGGTGAACCATACCACAGCCTAAAATTTCAATCCAACCAGAACCTTTACAGAAACGACAACCTTTACCACCGCATTTAAAACAAGTTACGTCTACTTCTGCAGATGGTTCTGTAAATGGGAAGTGATGTGGACGGAATTTTACTTTTGTTTCTTCTCCGAATAACTCTTTTGCAAATTCTGCTAATGTACCTTTTAAATCTGCGAACGTAATATTTTTATCAATTACTAAGCCTTCAATCTGATGGAAGGATGGGGAATGTGTTGCATCTACTTCATCGGAACGGAATACTCTACCTGGAGCAATCATACGAATTGGCAACTTTCCTTTTTCCATTTCATGTACTTGAGTGGAGGAAGTCTGTGTACGGAGTAAAATATCCCCTGTAATATAAAATGTATCTTGTTCATCCTTTGCTGGGTGATTTGCTGGAATATTTAATGCTTCAAAGTTATAGTAATCGTATTCTACTTCTGGACCTTCTACTACTTCATAACCCATACCAACGAAAATTCGCTCTACTTCTTCTAATGCGATAGTGTTTGGATGACGATGTCCCATCACTGGACGCTTTGCAGGTAATGTTACATCGATTGTTTCTGCTGCCATCTTTGCTTCTCTTAATGCTACTTCAAATGCTACTTTCTTTTCTTCTAAAACAGACTCAATCTCTGCTCTAGCATCATTTACTAATTGTCCTACCATTGGACGGTCTTCTTTTGCTACCTCTTTTAAAGACTTCATTACATTCGTTAATTCACCTTTCTTACCAAGAAACGCAACACGAATTTCATTCAGTTTTTCTAAACTCTCAGATTCTGTAATCTGACGCAATGCTTCAGATTTAATTGCTTCTACTTTTGCTTTCACTGTTTCTCCTCTTTCTGTTGCTTTATGCAACTTTATAATCTGTGCTGAAAGGACTTTTTCTATTTTTAAGAAATAAAAAAGTCCCTTACAGCATCTACACTGCAAGGGACGATAAAATCGCGGTACCACCCTTATTTCCGACTTCTATTCTACAATCGGACTCTCATTGTTTGCTTAACGCGCAATCACGATACACCTTACCAAATAAAATGGTTATTCTTCGGGCATACAGCTCGGGCGGGAACGTGGGGAACAATGTTGAACCAAAGAACACTTACAGCCGATGATGTTCTATCTCTGTTGGAAATCAAAGTCCTTAAAACGCCGTCAATGCTTTTTTATATGCCCTTTATTTTAACGATATTTCGCATAAATGTCAAGTAATTAAAAGTCATTTTTTATGTAACAATTTTTTTAATGTAATAGGTCCTATCAATCCTGATGGTTCAAAAAGTAAATATTGAGAAAAACCATCTTGTTTCTGATAACCACTATGATTCGATACAATCACGGTTAGACGATTACTGCCTACTTGTAAAGCCTGTGAAATATCAAAAACATATGGTGGTATTACCCTATGAGCTATCTTTTTGTCATTAATAAATACCTCTACCGCTTCTCCCACTTGACCTAAATCTAGAAAATAGATTCCAATCTCTTTTATATCAAACTCTCCTTCATATTTGATATTACCTGAAAAATGTGGCAATTCATTTCTACCTGTAATATTACACAACTGATTGGTCGTCTTATAATAGGTATATTCTGTTGCCTTTTCCTCTGCATAGGAAATCTGAAATACTGGAGTTATGACTTGTTCTTCCGTCACCATATGTTCTATGCTTGGAATATTCTCAATAGAAATATTTCCACATAATACAAATATCGTATTATATGGTGGCAATTCTATCTCTATTTGTGCATCTTCTGCATATCCTGCAAAAACCTTATTTTCCATCGCATCATATAATATATAATGACCACCCGAAAAAGCTGACATCGATACTTTAGCTCGAATTGTGTTATGAATATCTTCATTATTAAACATATAAGAATGCACATCATCTTTTACATAATGATAATATCTCAAAAAGATACCTTCATAATCCGAATTAACATCTGTTCCAACATGCTCTCGCACATAATCTGCTATTTTGGCAAGCTCTACTACTTCACACTGTTCTCTTAAATAGTCTTCTTTTATTATCATATTAGGCTTAGTAACAATAATCGTTCTCAAAGAAACTTTTTTCAATTTCTCTACAATACACTCTGGCATTCCCTCATAATAAGTCACAAGCAAACAAGGATATTTTTCTCCATTGAAATAACCATCTTCACCTATCTGTTCTAACACATCTGCTGGTAAAATATCGTAATCCAATAAATGGTCATAAAGTTCCTTTGCACAAAGTTCTAGTGGCATTCTTTCTTTATTTACCCAATGAGCCTCTGCATCATAAAGAATCGCCGCTGTCGGTACATGAATACCATCTGTATGTAAATGACAAACTCGATTCATATAATCTATAATATCTTTAAAATATTTATAAAGAGCATTTCTTCCAGAATCATAAAAATTCGGTGGGCAATCTGGGTCATTTAACTTAGGAGAAAACGCATGAGGCACATAATAATTGATACCTCTTACTAACATATGGTCTGCTAAATATTTCATAAAGCGAGTACCTTCTGCCCATCCAAAAGCACCAAAAATCTCACACATTGCACGACCTTTTTTCTTAACATCTATATGCGCCAAGGAAGATGCTAACTTTGCTAAATAATAATGGAAAAAGTTATTTTCCATATGTTCATAACAAACACATCCTGCATTCGCACATTCTGTAAGCCCCGGAACAATCTGATGTAATACAATATCAATTCCTGACATATCTTGTCCTTCTAATGCTCTAAAATAATGACCTGCTCCTGCTCCTGTTTTTGCATGAGCATTATTATCTTCAATAACATGTCCAATATATTCTATATTATGAGAATGACACCAATCGGCTAATTGATTACAATAATTATCTCTATATTGTTTTGTAATAATATCCATATAGGTATATCGCAATTTCTCTGACACACCTTCTATATCAAACCAAAGACCTGCTAACATCTTCTTTGCATCATTTTCCAAAACATTCTCTAATAATTTTATCAGTTTATCATGCCATGGATAATGTGCAAAATATTTACCCAAAGGAGTAATAAAAGCAAATTGGGAATTATTTCTAAAACTAGGTTCATCCGAGAAAAATCCTAAAAAAGTATTACCAAAATATTCTTGTAAATGCTCATAATGTTTGTCATAAACTTCCTCTACAAATACTTTGACAGAATCTGCATCTAGCATATCACAATAAAAATGGCTCTCCTCACTTAAACCGCTACGAGTCTTAATTAAAAACAGAATTCTCCACATTCCTTCAGGCAAAGAAAAATATACCATTCCATTTTGTAACCCATCTGTAATATCTATTATCTCTGTATAACTCTCCGAACAAGGGATATGTTTACAAGCAACCACTGCTACAAATTCATCTTCTACAGATGATTTCCAACAATCTGCCATCACACATCCGTCTACAACAGGTCCAGATACATCGATATGTCGCTCTGTAATTCCAAAAGGACGTAAACTTTTATTTTTCTCATCTCGAAAAGCACCATTTGCACGGCCAGATGGAAAACGCTTATCATCTAATATCCAAACTTTCATATCCTTTTTGCGACATTCTTCCATAATTAGTCTAACATCAGACCACCAACCATCTCTCGCAAAATCTTCATGCACTCTAGACTCTAAGCATACAGAACGTATCCCGCTATCATAAATGCGTTGTAATTCATTTACAATAAAACCATCTTCTTCTCCATGAAGCCATAAAAAAGGAGCTATGTAATCATGTTGTTTTCCATTTAAATTTTCACTTATACGTGTTTGCATCATGTATTCTTCTAGCCTTTCTATAAGTTAAATACTCTATCCTACATAATTATGTAAAAATACTTCATAGGCACATGGTTTTCCAAAATAGTATCCTTGAATATAATCTGGATTCATAGCACAAATTTTATTTAATTCTTCCTTTGTTTCAATCCCTTCAATACAAAATTTAGAATCAATACTATGTGTCATTTCTGCCATATGTTGCAAAAGTTTATATTCGTAATCACTATTCAATGCTTTCAAAGTAAAGGAACGGTCAATCTTAATTGTATTTGGTACTAATGTTCCTAAATAATGAAAATTAGAATATCCTGTTCCAAAATCATCTAATGCTAATGGAATACCATGTTCTTTTAATCCATTACAAAATCGAATAAAATTTTCGTCTTCTAATAAACCACTTTCTGTTAATTCAATCAATAAACTTTTGGATGCTAATTGATATTGTTCTAATCCTTTTATAATATCTTCCAACACATCACTACGAAGCACTTGAATAAAAGACATATTGACAGAAATACGAAACTCTGGAATCTGTTCTTGAATTTTTTTACAAGCTTCCATTGCTTGATATAAAATCCATTTTCCTACAGGAATAATCAAACCACTTTCTTCTAATAATGGAACAAATTCAAATGGTGGAACATTACCAAACTCTTTACAAGCAAAACGCATTAACGTCTCTGCTCCCATTAACTTTTCTTTTTTAATATCCATTACCGGCTGAAAAAACGCTTGAAATCCTTCAAAATTATTATGAATCGCATTTCGTAAAATATCAATCAATTCTCTTTTATGTTTAAATACATCATAATCCTTTCTAGTATAAACATAATATTTATTTTTTCCTCGATTCTTTGCTTCATTTAAAGCAAACTCCGAACGCTTCATTAAATGATGATAGGTATGATTTGTAACACTGTTAAACTCTAAAATCCCAGCAGAAATCGTATAAAATACTTCATATTGAATTTTTTCAATAAATTCTTTTATTTTTTGACAAATAGAATGATATAACTCTATCGCATCCTCTTTCTTTCTACTTGTAAAATCCACCACAATAAATTCATCTGCTACCATACGATACAATCTCTGTTTTGGTAAAATACAAGAAGCAATACATTCTGCTGTTTTCCTTAGAATCATATCTCCATATTTCATACCTTTATTTTCATTAATTTCTTTAAAACAATCAATTCCTAAACGTAAAATAAAACCATCTTTTGTATCCTGATATTGTGTAAAAATTTTTTCTAAACTAGATTCTCCTAACAAACCGCTAACATTATCTGCCATTTGCTTTTTCCCTATTTCATTGATACAACCAATTAAAAATTCTGGCTTTCCATTTTCATCAAAAAGAACTCGTCCACGACAATTAATCCAAACTGGGCTATTTTCTTTATCTAGCCAACGATATTTCAAATCATGGGAAAATATTTTTCCATCTAAAATATTCTGAAGTTCTTCTACTAAAACTGGTAAATCCTCTGGAAATACAAACTTTGCATGTTCTTTTGCCACATTATGAAATTCTGTAGCTGTCAATAAAAAACGTTCGGTTGCATTTTGAGAAATGCAATAATAATCTCTTTGTAAATCATAAAAGTACAAATAATCATCCATGCTATTATTCAAAACGCTTATCATCGTTTTAAACTGTTCTATTGAAATTTGCTCCATCATTACTCACTCCTTTGTATCACTTATACATAAATCATCAGAAAATTTTGCTTACCTTGTTTAATTTTACTACATTCAATATCAGATTACAACTAAGAACTGGCTATTTTTCTTTGTCTTTTTGTATACTTTTTTTCTTGTTTGTGGTAAACTAAGCAAAGAGTTTAAAAAAGGAGTTTTTATTTATGATACTATCCACAATTCGGCTCATTCGAGCCTTTACAACCAAATTGCAAGAAGATTTTATTTCTGCATTTGCTGCACAGACCGCATATTTTCTTATTTTATCTGTGTTTCCATTTTTAATGTTTTTACTAACTATGTTAAATTATCTGCCAATATCAGCAGAAGAATTATTGTCACTTGCAGAAAATGTTTTTCCTGGTGAAATTTACAATATTGTTCACAATATTGTAATTGAATTAGTCACAAAAGCTTCTGGAACATTAGTGTCTATTACTGTAATTTCTGCCATTTGGTCTGCTTCTAAAGGAACTTTAACATTATCTCGAGGATTAAATGCTGTTTATCAGCAAAAAGAAACTCGAAATGGTATTTTATTACGAATTATTTCTGCTCTTTATACATTAGCATTTGCTGTATTATTAATTGTTACCCTTGTGCTCCTAGTATTTGGTAATCAAATTTATCAAATTGTCATAGTAAAATTACCTATCTTAGGAGATTTAGTAGGACTTATTTTAAGTTTTCGTTCTCTTGTTACTATGGCAATTTTAACGTTATTTTTCTTATTACTATACATAGCACTTCCAAACCGAAAATCTAATATTTTTAGAGAACTTCCTGGTGCAATTATTACTGCTGGAGGATGGCTTGGATTTTCCTTTTTATTTTCTTTTTATATTGACCATATGGGAAATTTCTCTTATACCTATGGTAGTGTCGCTGCATTAGCAATTTGTATGCTCTGGCTTTATTTTTGTATGTATATTCTTTTTATTGGTGCGGAAGTAAATATGGTTCTGTCACATCCCGAAGTAGTCCGTGCCACTCATGCTCTACTTTCTAAAAAAGAGAAATCAGAAGAGAATTCTAATTAACTATTATAAATGCGTCACTGATACAAATAAACCAGTGACGTATTTGCATAAAAATGAGTTAAAATTTCATCATACGTCTTACCTTCTGCTGCCATATGCTTTGCACCATACTGGCTCATACCAACACCATGACCATATCCTCCTCCTGAAATCATAAAATAAGTATCTTTCTTTTCTACCGTAAAATAAGCACTTGGCAATAATGTCATCGTTCCTGTACTGCTTCCATCTTTTAAATATACTACATTCAATGGAGCTAATACATAACGAATATTATATTCTTTTTGAAGTAAATAAGATGCTTCACTTCCAACTAATAATAATTTCTTAATAATCCCACTTTCTCCTCGTTCTACTACAACAATATCTTTTAGTGTTCCAAATTTTTCTGGTATGCCTTGTGCAAAATGCATTCCGTCACTACTTTCTCCTGTTTTTATAAGAATCATCCCTGGTACTACTTTTTGTCTTTCTTGTAATCTAGTTAAAATTTTTTCATCTATTTCTGAACCAATCACGGTATTCCATCGAAACCAAACAGCATCTTCATCATACCATGCCCTATCACTATAAAGAAAATCTTCAAAAGAATCATTTTTCGTCAATGAATTCTCTACTACCTCTTTTGCCTGTACTACACCTGTCAAAATTGTGCCTGCATTGTCACCCCAAACATCCATACTATCTGACGTATGACCATAAGAACAAGAAAAATAATAGGCCGTAATACATTTTCCATCTTTTTCAATAATTTTTCCAAACGTAGCCTTTACTGCTTCTATTGCCGATTCATTTTCTCCATAGTTTTGATATACTTGACAATTCATGCTATCATCTACATGAGCTCCATACGCAGAATACCGATTGGCAAGCAACTGATTACAAGCATAACTTCTTGCACAAACCGCCTGTGCTTTTAGAGCTTCTTTTCCAAAACTTGCTGGCATTTCACTTGGAAGTACACCATATAAATACTCTTCTAAGGAAAGCTCATTGACTACTAATAGTTTCCCTTCCGAAACAACTACTTCCATAGTCCCTCGATAGGTAGGCACACCAACTGCTCTTTTTACATTAAATAAAGAAAGTTTTCCTTCTTCCTTCTCTGTTCCAATATAAAGTCTTCCTCCATAACTTTCTACTAATTCTTTTGTAATAGTTACTTGTTTTTGTGCCTCATACCAATCCGTTTTTCCACTTCCATCACTAAAATAAAAACGATTATTACTTCCACATTCTAATGTTTCATGATAGTACCCACCATAAGAAGAATTTTGAATTAACACTCGAATACTTGTTACAGAGACAGGTTCTTCTATTAAAACAGCACAAACCACATTGTCAGATAATACAAAAGAAGATGTTGTATAGCCAACTAACACATCTATCCATGCTTTTTCTGTTATTTCGTCATACACTTGATAGACACGACTGCCCTTTGCTATCGGAAGACATCCATATCCCTCTAATTCTACAAAATCCTCCCCAATTCGTAATACTTTCGCTGCTATCGTATCTTGTTTTACTGTAATTTTGGTCACATAACCTTGCTCTACTACTAAATCAATAATACAATCCTGAATAGTTGTTTGTAGTGGCTGTTCTAAAGCATACGAATGTTGTTCTCCATCATGTAATACTAAAAGTTCTGTTTCTGCCATTTCCAAAAGCCATACATTCTCTAATACCAAAGGAACTTCTGGCGTTGGTGTCGGAATAAGCGTATGGTTTCCTTCGTTACTTTTAAAAATTAATAATGCAGATAATACAACCAATAGCAACATGCTTCCAATCAGTTTCCCATTTCTCGTACGCTCCTGCATAATACCCTCCTGAGACATCTAAAATTTTACAGTTTCTTTTTCATCTATATGAAACCTGTCCTAAAACTATGAGAATTTCTTGACACTATTTACTACTTTTGTTACACTTTTATTGGAATAAAATTAACTTATTACTAAGGAGGCTTTCTTATGCTTGAAAAATGGTTTAAACTCAAAGAGAATCAAACCACGGTCAAAACAGAAATTCTTGCTGGTATTACAACCTTTATGACAATGGCCTATATTCTCGCAGTAAATCCAAGTATGCTTGGCATTATTGATGGTATGTCAAACGAATCTGTCTTTCTTGCCACAGCCATTTCTGCTACGATTGGTTGTTTTCTTATGGCATTCCTTGGAAACTATCCGTTTGCACTCGCACCTGGTATGGGATTAAATGCTTATTTTACCTATACAGTTTGTATTGGTATGGGTATCCCTTTTCAAACGGTACTTTTAGCAGTATTTATAGAAGGATTAATTTTCATTCTTCTTTCTGTAACAAATGTGCGTGAAGCTATTTTTAATGCCATTCCTATGACATTAAAATATGCTGTATCTGTTGGTATTGGTATCTATATTGCTTTTATTGGTTTGCAAGGTGCAGACTTAATTGTAAATGATGAAAGTACTTTAATTACATATCAGCGTTTTGCAGCACAAGATTTCAATACCGCAGGCATTTCTGCTATTTTAGCACTGATTGGTATTGTAATTACTGGTATTCTGGCCCATAAAAAAGTAAAAGGTTCTATTTTAATTGGCATTCTTATTACTTGGGTGCTTGGTATGTTAACAGAAGTAACTGGATTATATGTGCCAAATGCAGAAACTGGATATTATACCGTATTCCCTGCTCTTGGACTTCCTAATTTTTCTGCATTAGGAGAAACATTTGGACAATGTTTTAAAGCCGATTTTTCTTCTATTGGACTTTTTGATTTTATTGTAGTTATGTTTGCTTTCTTATTTGTTGATATGTTTGATACACTTGGTACTTTAATTGGTGTAGCTTCTAAAGCAAATATGTTAGATGAAAAAGGACGCCTTCCAAGAATTCGTGGTGCACTTCTTGCAGATGCAATTGCTACTGCTTTTGGTGCTATTCTTGGTACTTCTACTACAACTACTTATGTAGAAAGTGCTTCTGGTGTAGCAGAAGGCGGTCGTACAGGGCTTACTGCAGTGACAGCAGGCTTATTATTCTTTATCTCCATTTTATTTGCCCCTGTTTTCCTTGCAATTCCAAGCTTTGCAACTGCTCCTGCTTTAGTTATCGTTGGTTTCTATATGATGGCTTCGGTTGTAAAGATTAACTTTGATGATTATGCAGAAAGTATTCCAGCATTCCTTTGTATTATTGGTATGCCTTTCGCATATAGCATTTCAGAAGGTATTTCCCTTGGTGTTATCTCTTATGTTATTATCAACATGGTAACAGGAAAAGAAAACAGAAAGAAATTAACACCTTTGATGTATGTGCTGGCAGTACTCTTTGTATTGAAATATGTATTTTGTAAATAAAAATTAACAAAATTTTAAAA
>CALAEX010000269.1 GCA_937891165.1 uncultured Lachnospiraceae bacterium
ACGTACGGTTCAATGAGAGGGAAATAACATATGCTGTTATTTCTCTACTCTATTGTAAGTTTATTTGACTAATTTAATAATTGCATTCGCAGTAATGTTGATTTGTTCTTCGTTAGATATACTTGGTGTTCCATCACCATCTTGTGCTCCATACATTCCGAAGTATGCATGGCAACCGCCTTCTATTATAATTTCCGTAAAGTTGTTTGGTAAATTGGACTTATTTTTATCATATTTTTCTTGATTCATTACTTTGTCTTCGCTTCCATATATGGAAAGTACGTTAAGATTGCTGTTGGAGAAATCCGTAGTAGAATACGAACCAAGTAAAATTAAACCTTCGAAATCTGTAAGATTATCGGAAAGATAGGATGCTGCCATAGAACCACCAAGCGAGTGACCACCAATATACCAATCTTCAATTTGAGGATATTGTTCTTGTATTCCGTCTGCTGCATTGATATCTAATACAGCAAGATTAAATGGCATTTCTATGAGAACACAAAGAATACCTTGTTCCGAAAGAGTATGCATAAGAGGAATATATGCTGTATATTCCACCTTACCACCGGGATAGAAGATAAATCCTTTCGTTGATTCTTCTGTTTCAAATACAATTATTCCATCTGATTTTTCTTCCCATTGTGTATCTTGCGGTAAGAATGATTGTATTGCTATCATATCAGCTCTGTAATAATCACTGAGGTAGACAGCACATGTTATAAAAATTGCAACAAGGACAAGAAGAGTTGACGCTCCAATTATAATTTTTTTTCTTTTTTGCGTATCATTAAAAAAATTCATATTTGCCTCTTTGTATTAGTTATTTTAGCCTATTTACAAGTTGAATTATAGTTTCAATAATTAAGTGACTGTAATTATCGTAGATTTTATGATAATTTTTGTTTATATAATGGCGATTTGAACAGCTTTCATTGCATTCAAGGCAGTATTATGACTTTCCACTGTAACACCAGCACAGCAGGAAGAATCAATGGAAATTGGAACTTCTGGGAATACGGTTTTTAATAGCATCGCATTAGAAATAACGCAGATATCTGTGCACAATCCACACAATTCAATTTCTTCCATTGGTTCCTCATAATCTTTTAAAATTTGAGGAAGTTCTATACTGCCGAAGGTCATTTTATCAATAATGGTTTTTGCATAAGGTAAAAGTTCTTCACACAACTGCCAACCAATAGTATCTTTAATACAATGTGCAATAGGAAGTTTTTTGCCTTCTTGCGTTTCCATATAATTATCAAAATGTGTGTCGCGTGTAAAAATAACTTTTCCATCAAAATTTTTTACTTTTTCTACTACATTAGGAACGATTGCTTCGGCATCTTTGCTACCAAGAACACCAGTAATAAAATCTACTTGCATATCTACAACAATTAAATATTTCATTGATAAATTTCCTTTCGATAATATTATAATAATAATGATAAATTATATCATATTGCTATTAGAATCGCAATAAATATTGAAAACAAGGCGGGATAAATGTTACTATTCAACCTTTTATTAAAAATCCTACTTTTCTTGTATCTTCTAGGACACGCTTGCACTCGTGGCGAAACGGAGTAGTACTAGGCTCGAAAAGACCTCGTGGGGGACTGACGTTTCTAAACGGTCCTTGTCAGATACCAAGAAAAGTAAGGCTTTTGCTTAATAGTTTATTTTAGGGCTGAATAGTAATGGATAAATTTATTGGGTTAACACTGTTTAAAAAAAGGCATATTGACAAATTGGTTTACATGATGTAAACTAAAAAACAAAAGGACTACAAGATGTAGACCAAAAAGAGAGGGTATTCTATGGGAGAATTATCAATGGGAGCGATTGAATCAAGGTTTGCAGATATCATTTGGCAACGAGAGCCGATTAGCTCAACAGAATTAGTGAAATTGACATTGGAGGCGTTTGGATGGAAAAAGTCAACAACCTATACAGTGTTGCGACGATTATGTGAAAGAGGAATTTTTCAGAATAAGGATGGTATAGTTTCCTCTGTAATATCTAAACAAGAATATTATGCGTTACAAAGTGAACAGTTTGTAGAAGGTACATTTTCAGGTTCACTTCCGGCATTTCTAGCTGCATTTGCCACAAGAAAAAAGTTTTCTGAAGAAGAAATAACAGAATTGGAAAATTTAATTAAGTCGTATCGGAGGTAGGTAGAATGGTATTTTTTCAAAATATTTTACTGAATGTAGTCAACATGAGTATGACAGCAAGTATTATTATTGTATTTGTGTTATTTGTACGGCTTTTATTGAAACGTTGTCCAAAGATTTTTTCTTATGTGTTGTGGTCAGTGGTTTTGTTTCGTTTACTATGTCCCGTGTCAATCACAACGAATTTTGCTTTACTTAGCTTATTTCATTTATCAGCTACAGAGGAAATAGGAAATGTGACTTCTATTGCTTATATTCCAGAAGATGTAGTTATTACTCAGCTGTCAGAACGTTTGGTGGGAGGAAAATTTTCTGAACAGCAGGAAAAAATATCGGGAGTATATGATAATATAATACATAGGACAGAAGAGGATGTTACTATTGGAGACAATGTTGTAACACCAGTTTTTGAATGGAGTCCGTTGATGGTTACTATTGTAGTTTGGTTAATAGGTATGGTAGTAATTATGATTTATAGTGTTATTTTGTTAATACGAATGAAACGTAATTTGATAGGCGTAATTCATTTGAAAGATAATATTTATCTTGCGGATTATATCAATTCGCCATTTGTGATAGGGATGATTATGCCAAGAATTTATCTTCCTTCTAGTTTATCACAAAAGGAGCAGGAATATATTATCTTGCATGAGCAAATTCACATTAGACGAGGAGACCATATCATCAAATGGATATCCTTCTTAACATTATGTATTCATTGGTTCAATCCTTTGGTATGGGTGGCATTTGTACTTTCTAGTAAAGATATGGAGATGAGTTGTGATGAAGCGGTAGTAAAAAAATTAGGTTGGGAAATTTGTCAGGAGTATTCTGCTTCATTACTTAGGCTTGCGACAGGAAAACGAATTATCATTGGGACTCCATTGGCATTTGGGGAAGGGAATACAAAAAGTAGAATAAAGAATGTATTAAAGTGGAAAAAACCAAATGTTTGGATATCTGTTTTAGCAGTTATTTTTTGCTTAGTGGCTATTGTTGGTTGTGTAGGAAATCCGAAAACAAATATAGATAGTATGTCTAGAGAGCAAAATCAGAAGGAAAACGATAACGTAGATGATGAGAGTCAGTTAGATGTTCAAAGTACATCTCAAAGTAATGAGAATACTAATTCAGAAATTTTGGGATTGGACAGCGTAACATCGATTTCTCCAAGACAGGCGGAATATGGTTCAGTAGAGGATGTAGCTTTTTATTTTGAATTATCTACGTTAGGAAAAACATTTCAAGATATGAATGAAGACAAAATGGAACATATTTTGAAAGAATATGAAGGACTTTTAGAAAATTATACGTTGATAGCTAGAGAAAGTACGGACGGAACAACGGCATATATTGTTGGTACATATAATGACGTATTAGAAAATAGTTCTTTGTATATGAAATATAGTATGGAGTTTGGCATTGGAGAAGATGAAACAGTTCAAATTTTGTATGACAGTAAAGACGCAGAGGTTATTGATGTGGCAATAACAGAAGGAAATTATCCAAAATCTGGTATTATAATAAAGAATAGTCAAATTTATTTTTCTTCTGATTATAATATTATTTTCATTCAGCCTAGAGAGTCAGAACCGAAATTTGATACAATTTTTAGTCGGTATTTATATACTCCAAATGGTCGGGCATATATGATAGATGCTGTGTCTCGTGGAATTGCACTTACGGGATGTGAAGAACCATATATTTATGTTTATTTAATCTCTGAGAAATTTGGAGAAATTGCAGAACGGATACCAATTACAACAGAAGAAGCAGATGCTATTATGGCAGCAGAACGAGTTTCTATACCAAAAGGTTTTGGATTTTGTGCATCTTTACATTATAATGGAACAAGCACCTATTTTACTGAAATGAAAAAGATTCCGCAAAGTGTGATTGATATAGCAGTAGAAAAGTGTAATTATAAGTTTGTAACGCCAAGTGAGATTGATGAACCTATTCTGCAGGCTGTATTAAAATGTGACTGGTTGGAGAAAGAATTATATGCAAAGGAAGAAGATTTAGAACGATTGAGAGAAATCCTCATGAATGCAGAATTTGGTTTTGTCGGAGGATGTGGTTATGGTGCAAGACTTACGATTACATTAGCTGGAGGAGAGAAAATAACTGTATTTAAAGGGTGTGACAGTTGTG
The DNA here is from genome assembly GCA_937891165.1 of uncultured Lachnospiraceae bacterium. Classification (GTDB taxonomy): domain Bacteria; phylum Bacillota; class Clostridia; order Lachnospirales; family Lachnospiraceae; genus SIG299. Next base: position 4,338 of record CALAEX010000269.1, read on the forward strand.
ATTCTATGGTGTTTGGCTCTTATAGTGGATATTTTATTGGTGATAAACAAAATACGGAATTTTGGGAGATGTTTGGTTTGAATCCAGAAACGAAGGAACTTATAGATTAATAAGAAGTAAAATCTTTTTTTAGAAAACTATTGAAATATCAATAGTTTGTTTAATATTTCTATTACAGGAAGGAATGGTGCAGAAGTGGTAGTAAATATGGAGGTTCGTCCCGTAATGCAGAGGGGACGAACCTCCAATGTCATTTAGTTAGTGAAAATCTACCCTATTTCTTTTCTCGCCTTTCTGATAAGCACGAATATTTTCTGCTACTTCATCTACACAGCGCTGTCTGGCTTCTTTTGTGGCCCAAGCAATATGTGGCGTGATAAATAATCTTTCGCTGTTCTGAATCTGATGCAATGGATTGTTTTTTGTCATTGGTTCTACTTCCAGCACATCCAATCCAGCACCTGCAATTTCTCCCTTTTTCAATGCCTCTGCCAATGCCTGTTCTTCTATAATCGGACCACGACCAAGATTTAAAAGATATGTTGTAGACTTCATTTTTTCTAGTTCTTCTTTTCCAATTAAATGTAACGTTGCTTCATTTAACGGTGCATGAATAGAGATAATATCCGAAGTTTTCAATAATTCATCCAAAGACAAGCGCATATATTCTGCATTATCATTTTTGCCAGAGGTAGAATAATAGCACACCTCACAACCAAACTGACGTGCAACTGCTGCTACACCACGTCCTATTTCACCAAGTCCAATAATACCCCAACGTTTTCCTGCAAGCTCCGTAAAAATTGGGTTAAAATAGCTAAACATATCACACGTTGCATATTCGCCTGACTTCACATAACGGTCATATGTTGCCAGTTTTTCGTATAAATAAAACAACATTGCAAACGTATGCTGTACTACGGATTGCGTAGAGTAACCTTTTACATTGGTTACTGCAATGCTACGTTCTCTCACATATGCAAAATCTACATTATTTGTACCAGTAGCAGTCAGACAAACTAGTTTTAACTGTTCTGCTGACATCAATGTTTCTTTATTCATTGGTACTTTGTTTGCAATGACAATATCTGCGTCCTTTATGCGTTCTTTTGTTTCCTCCACAGTAGAAAGTGGGTAAACTACTACCTCACCAAGTTGCTCAAATGCAGATAAATTTACATCTGAGCCAAGTGTTTTTGCTTCTAAAAATACAAGTTTCATAGGAATCCTTTCTTTTCTTATTTTATACTTCTTCCACATCTTCCATTTCGTTGATATCATACTCTATAAGGTCTTCTACTCGACATCCAAGTGCTTTTGCCAGAGCAAGAAGAGTAATAGCTGTAGCTTTGTTGATGTCCTTGGCACGTATTTCATATTGTTGTAGAGTACGCAAATTGATACCAACTTTTTCCGCAAGTTCTCTTTGTGAGTAACCGCTGATTTTACGTTGTATCTGTAAGCGAGTTGGTGTGTTCTTTTTTTGTATCATACGATTAACAGTATCTACGAATTTTTTCTCAGATGCTTCATGTAGAGTAGGATAGAGCTTTTCAATTTCTTGCATAGTGATATGTTTTTGAATCTCTTTAAATCCTCGATTAGTGTACCATTGATAGTAAGCGAGAATCCAACCACACCAATATTGGGGAGAATAGTCATAATCAATCTGTACATCAGGAAAATTTATGTCTATTTTAGATTTTGTAAGTACATCCATTACAAGTTCTGTACCAGATATGCCGGATATATATTTAGGAACACCTGCAGCAAATTGCTCTGCGTAGCCGGTGACAATAAATAGTTCAAGAAAATTATCCATATTCATATGACAGCTATTAGTAGCATAGTCCATGGCTTCCCCTAGACACTTCATGGCATCATTGAGATATTGATTATCGTAAGCGTGGATCATTTGCGTATACCTCCTCACGGATAATATCCCTAATATATAAACCATCTAAATCGTCTCTTTCAAGATCCTTACGGAAAGCAGTTCGTGCTTCGTCATCACGAGCTTTTCTTTTTGCATAATATTTGGTATTATCAGCAATTTCATAAGAAATAAAGTGAATTTTTTCAAAAGCAGTAGGACTTTTTAAAACGAATTGCTCACCGAGTTTGCCGAGTCGCATTGCATAGGAAAGTTGTGTAAGCGAAATTTCATTATTCACAAATGCTCTTGCAAAAGAAAAATAGGAATCATCTGCACGATAGCCAATGATTATATCATATGGTTCTAAATTAATAAGAAAATGCTCTTTCAGCCAAACAGAGCCTCGTTTCATAATAGGAGTTGAAACACGGAACTTGCGGTACTCCATCAATAAAGCTAGCCAATGTAGAATCGTGTATTCATCAGAAGAAAGATTGAGAACTGAGAGATGGGTAGTATCAATTTCGTATTTGTTTGCATAGCCGTCTGTGTTTTCAGTACAAGCCCATTCCTTTGCAAGTTCTAAGTATTCTGTGCAATAAAATCCTTTTCCGTAGTCATTATATGATTTGCCTTTTCCAAACACGGGTGTTTGAATAATTTCGGGAGAACCATGATATAAGATGAGTTTATTCATTTTCATCACCTCCATACTTCTTTAGAGTTACTTTGATTGTATTATACTTCTAAAGAAGTATAAAGTCAATGTGCTTGGAAAAATCATGATAGATAATTTACCTAGGATAGTGAAGTAATATTAAGATTTTCGTTTTACTGCAAATTATTATCTTCCCGATACTTGAAACCGCTGATATATCGGTTTTCCAATATTAGCTATTACTATGCTTACAATAAGATAAATTATTGGTACTATTTGCCAAGAAGTAAAGTAATGTCCGAATATAGAAAGGGTGTACTTTCCAAATACATTCCAAGGAGCAAGGAAACACCAAGGAAGCCAATCCCATATTTGTGCTAATAGTCTGTATTGTTCTGGTACAGTAACAAGCATCGCTATAATTAAAAGACCTGTGGAAACTGCTAATGTAGCAATATTACTATGTAGTAGTTCGGATAAAACCATAACAAATATGCTTATAACAATCGCAGTAACTGTTATGGTTCCATACGCTATCAGTATTGCTTGACCACAAGAGATAGGGTCTGAATTACTTGGATATATTAACTGGAATACTGTATGAAAACCGTCTGCTCCATGTAAGTAAATTGTCATGATAAATGTGAAAAGTGATAATAGGATGGTACTAACTATAGCAAAGCTGATACCTGTTGTAATTTTAATCCAATATAACTGCCTCTTTCCTAATGGACTACATAAGATAATCTGGTCTGTTTTTCTGGTGTGTTCTTCTGAAAATATTCCTGAGAGACAAATAGCAATTAACAACAATACAAATAGACCAACAGTTTGGTAGCAGGAAAGTAAAGTGTTATATGCTTCATGATGTTGATATACAAATGGTGTTTTTATTTGTAGTTCTCGTTCTTGCCAAAAATTTATTTCGTTTTTGGATAGTCCTAAACCTTCCCACATAGATTTTAGCCATAGTTGCCTTTTGGTATATAAATCATGTTCGTTTGGTTGCCATGATAGGATAACATCGGAAGGTTGCATGTCCGTTGTTCCAATTATAAAGTTGAAAATAGCACTATATGGGCGTGCATATTGCTGATATTCTTCTGTTAATGAATATTTTAGTTCCTTGGTATATGGAATTTTTCTATATGCTTCTATGGTTTCTCCTAAAAGTTCTTGATTAATTGCTCTGCCACTCAAAGACTCAGAATAACGCTTATCTGTTTGATACATATGGAGCTTTGTATCTATCCATTCGCCTCCTACATAATAAGAGCCAACGAAAGGAACACAAAGGGAAACGATAATTACAACTATGCATAATGAGAAAGTAATCCAAACTATTTTTTTGTCAAGTAGCTTTTTCCATTCATACCGATATAAAATCATAAAATTATTCATATTGCTCCTCCTCGTCAATATGTTGTAAATAAAAATTCTCCAAAGAACCGTTGCTATTGTCCCATTTATCTTGATAAATAAGCTGTCCGTCTTTCATGATTAAAACTTTATCTGCAATCTGTTCAATATCGGATACGATATGTGTTGACAATAGTACAATGCTTTCCTTTCCTAAGTTTGCAATCATATTTCGAAATCTTACTCTTTCTTTTGGGTCAAGACCAGCGGTTGGTTCGTCTAATACAAGAAGTTTTGGTTGATTGAGTAGTGTTTGTGCAATTCCTAATCGTTGTTTCATACCGCCAGAATAGGTTTTGATTTTCTTTTTAGCGACATCTTGCAAAGATACTAACTGCAAAAGTTCTTTTGTTTTTCGCTTTGCCTGTGATTTTTCAATACCTTTCAATGCCGACATATACAAGAGAAAATCTATTCCTGTAAATTCAGGATAGTATCCAAAATCCTGTGGGAGATAACCTAAAATAGAACGGTAATTTTCTTCGCTTACATCAATACCATCGAAAGAAATCGTACCATTGGTAGGTTTTAATATGCCACATATCATTCTCATAAGGGTTGTTTTTCCTGCACCATTTGCACCAAGTAGTCCATAAACGCCTTTTTGTAATGTAATAGAAATGTGGTCAACAGCAATCTTAGTTTCATATTGTTTTGATACTTGGTTAATTATAAGTTCCATGCTAATTCCTCCGTTTGTTTTATTGTGTAATATATTTCATATATCATTATTCCAATTAAGAAGATAGATAAAATAAACCACCATTTAATATAGAAAAATTGATATACAAAATCAGCTATAAAATGCAGTCCCGTATTTATTCCGCTAATCAAGACTGTCATACTCATACAACCATAAATTGCTTCTTTACCATGAAAACGGCGTGTAATCCACAAGCCAATAGTCACTGTCAGAAGATATGGTATAAGAAGATAAATACCTGTTTGGAGCAAAGAAAAATGATTGTTGATACAGCATAATGGGGTAAGACAACAAAAAACAAACATATCAAGCACCCCTAAAATTCCCATTCTCGCAAGAATTACACTTCGTAGTGAAAATCGTGTGGACATTTCAAATTCACTCATTCCATATACCATGGAACGAGCATTTTCCGTTACAGCTAATAATCCAAGAAACGGAATAAAGGCAGATACAATCCATAACGTATTTTTCTCAATATAATACGAACATAGCAATGCTGGAAATAGGAGTAACATGGAGAAAAATAATGTCCATTTTCGTAAATAAGTTGTCTGTGTCAAAACAAATTGCCACATACTGATTTGAGGTTGAGGCAATGTTTTTAAAAATCGTGTCATTTCTTGTTGGTCTGGTTCTTGGATTTCAAATGCTTTTTGAATATTCCGTTTTATTTTCGTATTCATTCAGAAAATCCCTCCTTCTTTAATTCATCTTTTAACCACTTCATTATTTTTGAGAGCCTACGGTAAACAGCAAAACGGGAAAATCCTGTAATCTTACAAATGGTAGTAATTGAAATTTCGTTTACATATCGCAGAAAAATCAATTCTTGTTCTTCTTGTGGCAGTTTTGATATAATTGATTTCAAAGTTAAATTACTTATCCAATCACTAGTTGGGTCGTAGATAGTTTCTTCTGTTATATCTTCTAAATTTTCAACGTTCTTTTTGCGAAAGTTATCTATACACAAATTTTTTGCAATCGTGTATAAATAAGGTAGTTCTTTCTTAATGTTAAGATTTATATTTTGTTGAAAAAATCGAAGAAAGGTTTCTTGCGTAATATCCTGTGCTAACTGCTTGTCGTATAACTTGAAATAGCAGTAGTGATATATTTTGTTGTATAATTCTTCCATATCCATGTACTATAAAACCTCCCTTCATAATGTTTGACGGATTAGGGATATGAAATGTGCGGGCTTTGTTAGATTTTTTTGAAAGTTAATTGGATATTTGTAATCCTATTCGCTATTGACTTATAACCGAATCATATCATATTACTTTTTTTCATATTGTAAGTAATGAATAAATTGTATGTGCAATCGAAGAATAAAACTTGAAGATTTTATGTAGAATCAGCAATAAAAATATGATAAAATAAAGTGCCAAAGTGAATTTCGAGAAAATGTAAGAACAGAAAAGGAGAAAAAAAGATGTTTTACGTACCAGATGATACAAAAGTGTGTGGATTTTATCAATGCAAAGATTGTGGAGAGAGATTTTTGCATGTGAAAATAGTTCCAGTTATGGTTTGTCCATATTGTGGAGAAGAAGAAGATATGGAACTTGGTCCAGATGAAGAAATTCCTGAAATCAAGGAAAGTGCTCAGTTAATAGAAGTGATAGAAGGGGAAGAAGTAGAAAGAATGGATGGACTTTTGAGCCTTGCACAAACCGGTGGAGATTTTAATTGGATATAAGAAATTAAAGTTATAAAATTACAGGGGTTGTTCTGAAAACTTAGTTCAGTAACAACCCCTTTTTGGGAAAAGTAAAATGGATTATTCTTCTGTTGTTTCTTCAGTAGCTTCTTCTGCAACATCTTCTACAGTTTCTTCTGCAACAACTTCTTCTTCGTCTTCGAAATCGTCTTCAAAATCATCATCTTCGAAATCAAAATCATCTAAACAATCCTGATTCATGTAACGATATACAGCGTAAGCAATACCAGCTACAGCAGCAATAGCTCCAATGATAGCAAGTACCCATACAAGAGCGTTACATTTCTTTTCTACTACAGGTTCTTCTTTCTTTCCAAGAAGTTCTGCTAATTTTGTGTTACTAGCGATGAGTTCATCAATTTTCTTCATGTACATATCCGCTTCCTTTCTTTATGAATCATTTTAATATATACAGTATAACACTTTTTTGAAATATTTACTATAGTAAAATTTGAAAATTATGACGAAACTTTAATTTTTTTTGTAAAGTATATGTTGGAACGCTTTATTAAGTCAATTGGATATTTATAATTTGCTTCTCTACTTACTCATAACCGAATAGCTACTATCATAACTTGTCAGATAGAACTTAAGGTGAAGTAGGTAATTTTTTTAAGTTTGCAAAGGTAGAAAGTAATTTTTTAACTCCATACTTTGGAAAATCTACGGTAACTTCGTAACCATTCTTTGCTTGTATAATTGATTTTACAATACCAGTGCCAAACTTGATATGCAATACAGTATCTCCAACTTCATAGGAGAGAGGTTGATTTGATTGAAGGCCTTTTTGATGTAAGTTGTCAAGCGTTGTATAAGCATAAGCTGGTTTAGAAGAAGCGTAAGGGGTAGAAGTAGTATGTTTTGCTTTTGGCAATGTATAAGTAGAAGATGTAGCTGAAGCAATGTTATTTGTTGGAGTGCTTGTATGAAGTAAATAGCGTGGAATTTCTTTAATAAAACGAGAAACGGCATTAAATTGATTTTCTCCACGCATCATACGTCTTGTTGCTGAACTTAAAAAAAGCTCATTCATTGCACGAGTAATTCCAACATAACAAAGACGGCGTTCTTCTTCTATTTCGAGTTCTGGATTTTCTGCGGTAATGGACATATAACTTGGGAATAATCCTTCTTCCATACCACATAAAAATACATAAGGAAATTCTAACCCTTTTGCATTATGCAGTGTCATCAAAGAAACATAATCTTTCGTATCATTTTCATCTTCCTCGGTGGCTTCTTCGCTATTTAAACCACAATATTCCAAAAATCCAGTTAAAGAAGGAAGGTCTTCGGTTTGTTCATAGCGTTCTGCATAGGAAATGAAAGCATCAATATTTTGGATACGTTCTTCGGCAGTGTCAGGTTCATCTGCTCGAAGTTCATCAATATATCCACTTTCTGTAATCAGTCTCTTTATCAATTGTTTTAAGGAAATACCATTTTCGTTTCTTTCATAACGAAGTCCTTCAATAAAAGCAACAAAAGAAATAAGTTTTCCTTTGACACGTTCTACAGAAGGAATATATTCTGCTCTCTCAACAGCAGAGTAAAAATTTAATTCATTTTTTGTGGCATATTCTTTAATGCGGTCAACTGTAGTTAATCCAATGCCACGTTTTGGTACATTGATAATACGAGTGACAGCGATATCGTCTTTTGCATTATCAATTGTTTTTAAATAAGCAATAATGTCTTTAATTTCTTTTCTTTGGAAGAAACTTAATGCTCCAATCGTTTTTGCTTTAATTTGAGCAGAACGTAATGATTTTTCAAATAGTAGAGATTGGGCATTGGTACGATATAATACAGCAAAATCTTTGAAAGAAGCCTTTTTTTGTTGCATAATTTCTTTGATTTTGATAGCAACACCTGTACTTTCATCTAAATCACAATCGTATTTTGTAAAATGTACAACATTACCTTCTGCGTTTGCAGTCCAAAGAGATTTCTCTTTTCTGCCAATATTGTTGTGAATGACTTCATTGGCAGCAGCTAAAATATTTTTTGTAGAACGGTAATTTTGCTCTAATTTAATGACTTTGGCATCTGGATATTCTTTTTCAAAGTTTAAAATATTGTAAATATTAGCTCCTCGAAACTTATAAATAGATTGGTCATCATCCCCAACAACACAAAGATTATGTTCGATTTCACCATATTCATTTTCGGAAGATGCCAGTAATTTAATAAGGTGAAATTGTGCTGTATTCGTGTCTTGATATTCATCTACCATAATATAACGAAAACGTCTTTGATAATAAGCTAACACATCAGGATAGTTGCGAAACAATTCTACTGTTTTTACAATTAAATCATCAAAATCTAATGCATTGTTTTCTTTTAAACGTCGTTGATATTCTTTGTATACATCTGCAACTTGACGTTTTTTAAAATCGTGGGCATTTAGAGCAAATGCTTCTGGGCTAATTAATTCATCTTTTGCACTGGAAATAGCAGAAAGAAAAGCTCGTTCTTTTACTTGTTTTGTATCAATTTTCAATTGTTTTAAAATATCTTTCATCAATGTTTTCTGGTCATCTGCATCATAAATCGTAAAATTTCTGTCATAGCCAAGATGCTCAATAAAACGGCGTAAAATGCGAACACAAGTAGAATGGAATGTACTAACCCAAATGTTAGCAGATAATTCGCCAATTGTTTTTTCTACACGTTCTTTCATTTCTTTGGCAGCTTTATTTGTAAAGGTAATCGCAAGAATCTGATAAGGACTTACGTTTCTTTCATCTATCAGATAGGCGATACGGTGAGTAAGCACTCTTGTTTTACCAGAACCAGCACCTGCTAAAATAAGCAGAGGACCACGGTCATGATGTACCGCTAAAAGTTGTTCTGGATTTAAAGAATCATAAATGCTCATAGTAACCTCCCTATTTTTTCGAATATGGGTTCTATTTTAACATAGCTTGCTAAAAATGAAAAGAAGAAACTTTTATGGTCACAACGTTACTAATTTACACTATCATTCTTGACAAATAAAAAAGAACTCTTTATAATAGATTCTATTAAAGACGAGGATAAGAAGAAGTACTATTGAGAATTACCTACAGAAAGTTGCTGGTGGATGAGAAGCACAGGGAAAGGCAATAGGAATACATCTTGGAGTTGTGCACCGAAACATGGAGTAGGCTGCAACGGAAGACAACCGTTATTGTGTCAGAGTATCGCAAAGAGCTGTACTTGCTAAGGCAGATGATGTGAATCATTTGTAAATTAAGGTGGTAACGCGAAAGTTTAGAGCTTCGTCCTTAAATAGGGTGGAGCTTTTTTATTTTTTATAAAACACTTTACTTAATATTTAGTAAAATAGTTCTAATGATGAATACTAATAAAAAATGAAGAAAAGAGAGGAAATTAGCATGACATTGTATGAAGAATTAGTAGCAAGAGGTTTAATTGCTCAAGTAACAGATGAAGAAGAAATTAAGGAAATGATTAATAATGGAAAAGCTGTATTTTATATTGGATTTGACCCAACCGCAGATAGCCTTCATGTAGGTCATTTTATGGCACTTTGCTTAATGAAGCGTTTACAGATGGCAGGAAATAAGCCAATTGCGTTAATTGGTGGGGGTACTGCTATGATTGGTGACCCATCTGGTAGAAGTGATATGCGTCAGATGATGACAACAGAAACGATTGCACATAATTGTGAATGCTTTAAACAGCAGATGAGCCGTTTTATTGATTTCTCGGAAGATAAAGCAATTATGGTCAATAATGCAGATTGGTTAATGGATTTAAATTATATTGAAGTACTTCGTGAAGTTGGACCTCATTTTTCTGTCAATCGTATGTTGACCGCAGAATGTTACAAGCAAAGAATGGAAAAAGGTTTGAGCTTTTTAGAGTTTAACTACATGATTATGCAGAGTTACGATTTTCTTGCTTTGTTTAAAAAGTATGGTTGTAATATGCAGTTTGGTGGAGATGACCAGTGGAGCAATATGCTTGGTGGTACAGAATTGATTCGTAGAAAACTTGGAAAAGATGCATATGCAATGACCATTAACTTATTGTTAAATTCTGAAGGTAAGAAAATGGGTAAGACACAGTCTGGTGCAGTATGGTTAGACCCAAAGAAGACAACACCATTTGAGTTTTTCCAGTACTGGAGAAATGTGGGTGACCAAGATGTGATTAAGTGCTTAAAGATGCTTACATTCCTTCCATTAGAACAAATTCAGACAATGGAAGCATGGGAAGGCAGTCAGTTAAATCAAGCAAAAGAAATACTTGCTTACGAGTTAACACAGTTAGTACATGGGACAGAAGAAGCAAATAAAGCCTTAGAAGCTTCCAAGGCATTGTTTGCAGGTGGCAGTAATTTAGAAAATATGCCAACAACAGAATTGACAGAGGAAAATTTCAAGGATGGTACAATTGATATTATTTCTATGTTGGTAGTTTCTGGACTTGTAAAGACTCGTTCCGAAGGAAGACGTGCCGTAGAGCAGGGCGGTGTTACTGTAGAAGGAGAAAAAGTGACAGATTTTAATCAAGTGTTTACAAAGGAAGAATTATCGGGAGAAGGTAAGATTGTAAAACGTGGGAAGAAGAATTTTAATCGAATTATAGCGAAATAAGGAATGGTTATTGGTTTTATAGAGAAGCCTTGACTGTTTTGTATCTTTTCGGACACGCTTTCGCTCGTGGCGAAACGGAGCAGTACTAGGCTCGAAAAAACCTCGCCAAGGACTGCCGTTTCTTAACGGTCCGTATAAGATACAAAACAGTTCAAGGCTTTTGCCAAGTTGTTGATTTTATAAAAAAATGTGGTGTGTCTTTTTATTTATGGAGGGAAGGAGGAGAAAAAAATGGTATATCGTGTGATATTGGCGTCTGGTTCACCAAGAAGAAAAGAGTTATTAGAACAGATAGGTGTTTCTTTTGAAATTAAGACAAGTCAAAAGGAAGAAGTAATGAGTAGTACAAATCCAGAAGAGGTAGTAAAAGAACTTTCTAAAATGAAAGCAGAAGATGTGGCAGAGGGAATTTTAGAGCCAGCCATTATTCTTGGTGCGGATACGGTAGTTGCTCATAATGGCAGAATTTTAGGAAAGCCAAAGGATAAACAAGATGCAATACAAATGATTTCTTCGTTTGCAGGGCAAGAGCATTATGTATATACAGGGGTTTGTATTATTATTAAGGAAGCAGATGGTAGCCAGGAGATAATTTCTTTTGCAGAAGGTACAAAGGTAACCGTATATCCAATGACGGAGCAAGAGATTTTAGATTATGTAGAGAGTGGAGAGTGTAACGATAAGGCAGGAAGTTATGCAATTCAAGGGTTATTTGCACCTTATATTAAAGGAATTGAAGGCGATTATTATAATATTGTAGGTTTTCCGATTGCGAAAATTTATCAAAGATTAAAAGAAAAAGGAATCCTTTTAAATAAAAGTTTGGAGTAAAAAAGATGAAATTTGTAATACAGAGAGTGAATCATGCCAGTGTTACAGTAGAGGGTAAGGTCATTGGTGCAATTAAGAAAGGTTTTTTGGTGTTGATTGGTGTATCAAAGGAAGATACAAAGGAAGTAGCAGATAAGTATATTAAAAAATTGTTGGGGCTTCGTATTTTCCAAGATGAAAATGGAAAGATAAATTTATCATTAAAAGATGTAGGTGGAGAGTTATTATTAGTATCACAATTTACTCTTTATGCGGATTGCAGTCATGGGAATCGACCATCGTTTACGAATGCAGGGAATCCAGAATTGGCAAAGGAGTTGTACCAATATATTATAGAAGAGTGTAAAAAACAAGTGGCTGTAGTGGAAACAGGAGAATTTGGTGCGGATATGAAAGTGGTACTAGAAAATGATGGTCCATTTACTATTGTACTAGAGTTATCATAGCAAAATTTTTTATTTTGCTGAAAAAATAGGATTGATGGAAGTGAAAGAATGTGGTATAGTTCTTCTTTGAATATAGGAAAGAGAAAATTTTTATGAATATGTATTGCATAATTATTCATAAAAATGTATAATTATAAAAATGATGAGAGCATAAGAAGAAGGCTTAAAGGAGGATATATGATTAGAGTTGGTATTATTGGTTCTACTGGTTATGCTGGTCAGGAATTAGTTCGTTTGTTATTGCAGCATAAAGAAGCAGAAATTGTATGGTATGGTTCTAGAAGTTATGTAGATAAAAAATATGCAGATGTATTTAAAAATATGTTCCAGTTAGTAGATGCAAAGTGTTTAGATGACAATATGGATGCATTAGCAGATGCAGCAGATGTCATTTTTACCGCAACTCCTCAGGGACTTTGTGCTTCCATTGTAAACGAGGAAGTATTAAACAAGACAAAGATTATTGATTTAAGTGCAGATTTTCGTATTAAGGATGTTTCTGTTTATGAAAAGTGGTATGGAATTACTCATGCAAGTCCACAGTATATTGAAGAAGCAGTATATGGTCTTTGTGAAATTAATAGAGAAAAAGTAAAAACGGCAAGATTGATTGCAAATCCAGGTTGTTATCCAACTTGTTCTACGTTAAGTATTTATCCTCTTGCAAAAGCTGGCTTGATTGATATGAAGACATTAATTATTGATGCAAAATCTGGAACTTCTGGTGCAGGTCGTTCTGCAAAAGTAGACAATTTATATTGTGAAGTAAATGAAAATATTAAAGCATATGGGGTTGCTGTGCATCGTCATACTCCTGAAATTGAAGAACAGTTATCTTATGCAAGTGGAGAAGAAGTGTTGTTAAACTTTACACCGCATCTTGTTCCAATGAATCGTGGTATTTTAGTAACAGCGTATGCTTCTTTAAAGCAGAAAGTAACTTATGAAGAAGT
>CALAEX010000270.1 GCA_937891165.1 uncultured Lachnospiraceae bacterium
TTTATTTACCAGCATATAAAGTTGATTTTGTGACAAACTGTGATATTACTTTGGACAGTATTATTTTACAAGATGGCAGTGGCGGTTTTGGTGCGTATTTAGATAATGTTAAATTATCCAGATATGGTTATCACTTTGACGGCTGGTATACCGATGCAGCACTTACAAATCGAGTTTCTAATATTACAAGTGATGTTACATTATATGCTAAGTGGATAAAAAGACATAAAGTTACTTTTATAACCAATAGTAGTTCTATTAAAGATTTTGCAGTATATGCTGATGATGGTAGTTTACTCAATGGAGTTAATCGATACATAGATGCAAGTTCTCCGTCAGTTACTTATAATAACTGGGTTCGTATACCATCGGATGTATCATGGTATAAAGATGATACTTTTACTGTAGAATGGGATAAAAACAACGATGTAGTTACTTCTGACTTAACATTATATATAAAACCTAGCAGTTTTATTAAAAATACTTCAGCAGGGGTAGAAGAATATACTGTTACTTTCATGAACGGCACAGAAGTATATGAGACACAGACTGTTAAGAAAGGTGATAAATTAGTTCAGCCGGCAACACCAGTTTGTTATTATACAGATGCTGATGAAAATACACATGAGTTCCTTGGATGGGCATCTCATTCAGATACAACAAAAGCAATATATTGGGATTTTGACAGTCAGGTTTCAAATAATATGACCTTACATCCTATCTGGAAATATAAAGCTACTAAAGTAGAATTTATATTACACAATACACCAAATGGTGAAGTTGTATATTTACAGGAATATGTTGATGTTACTAATGGTGAAAAAGTATCTGAACCGATTACTCCAGCGGATGCAATTATTCCAGATGGATTCAAATTTGCTGGTTGGGATTTTGATTTCCTCAAAGATGCTTTAAATGAAGCAATGACAAAAGTTATTGTAAAAGCTATCTGGAAACATTCCTATGTTGTAATGTTTGACGTTAATGGTGGTGATACAGAGATTCCATCTCAGGTTGTTTGGGAAGATGACTACATCATTCCAGTGACAAATCCTACAAGAGAAGGTTATTCTTTCAGAGGCTGGTCATATGGTGGACCTTATGGAAGTGATTATGTAGGTAATGTTGATAATGGTGTAAATCCCAGTACAACTCCTATAGTTTCAGATACAGTATTTACTGCTAACTGGAAAGCAAATACTTATAAAATACACTTTGTAACTGATAATGGTGTAAATTATCCTGATTTAGAATTTTCTTATGATGAAAGAGTTACTTCTAATAGTGCTTATGTACCTACAAAAGATGGGTTTGAGTTTGAAGGATGGTATTTAGATAGTAATTATACTAATCGATTTTTAGGAGTAAGACCATTAAGTAGTCCTCATGATATAACTTTATATGCTAAATGGGGTAGTCCATTATATGAAATTACTTTTGATTCTATGGGTGGTTCAGATGTAAAGAGCCAGTTCGTAGAAAAAGATAAATATATTACTAAACCAGCCGACCCAACAACATATATGTATGGATATGCTTTTGAAGGCTGGTACACAGATACAACATTTACTGATAAGTGGGACTTTACCACAGATGCAGTATCAAGTGATATGACATTATATGCAAACTGGGTAGAAAGCTATTATGTATACTTTAATTCTATGAGAGGTTCTACAGTTCCATCGCAGAATGTAATAAAAGGTGGTCTTGTAACCGAGCCAGTTGCTCCGACAAGAAATGGATATACATTTGAAGGCTGGTACAAAGATTATGCTTGTACCGATAGATGGGATTTTGCTACAGAAGTTGTAAATGCAGAAACCTTTTTATATGCTAAGTGGATTCAGAACCATAATGTTACATTTTTAGATACGAATGATGCAGTTTTATCAACTACTCAGTCTGTTGCTCATGGTGGATTTGCAACTGAGCCAAGTGAACCAGTAAAAACAGGATATACATTTGAAGGCTGGTATAAAGAACGTGCTTGTATTAATAAGTGGAATTTTACTACAGATACTGTATTAAGCAATACGGCTTTATATGCTAAGTTCGTCAAAAATTGTATTGTAACCTTTAACTCAATGGGTGGTTCTGCAGTATCTTCTCAGGAAATAGTTGAAGGGGGTATGGTTAGCGAGCCAACTCAGCCGACAAAAACTGGATATACTTTCGAAGGCTGGTACAGGAATTTAAGCGATGCTAATGCATGGAACTTTACTACAGAGATAATTTCAGAAGATATTACGTTATATGCAAAATGGAGACTTAAAATATATAACATTACTTTTGATTCTATGGGAGGTTCTTCCGTAGCATCTGACACAGTACAAAATGATAGCATAATTCCAGAGCCAGTTGCTCCTACAAAATCAGGATATGAATTTGGTGGCTGGTATAAAGAGCAGGAATGCGTTAATAAATGGAATTTTGCTACCGACAAACCAACTGCTGATATTACCTTGTATGCAAAATGGGTAGAAATACCAAAGTATACTGTTAGCTTTGATTCTGTAGGTGGTTCAGCGGTTCTTCCGCAGGAAATCGAAAATGGTAATAAGATTTCCAAACCGGCCGACCCTACAAAATCAGGATTTGAGTTTGCTGGTTGGTACAAAGAACAGGAATGCGTTAATGCATGGAATTTTACTAATGATACTGTAACAAGTGACGTTACCCTGTATGCAAAATGGGTAGATGAATCTTTAGCAGTTAAGTATGCTGTTACTTTTGAAAGTAATGGTGGTTCTGCTGTATCTTCTCAGGAAATCTTGAAAGATGGGGTAGTTACAGAACCGTCAGTTCCTACAAAAACTGGATATACTTTTAAAGGCTGGTATGTAGATGCAGCATTAACCGATGCATGGGATTTTGCTAATGATACTGTAACAAGTGCCATTATTCTATATGCAAAATGGGAAGAAGTTGTAGAAGATGAAGAGCCAGACGAAACTCCAGACGAAACTCCAGACGAAACTCCCGATGAAACTCCCGATGAAACTCCAGAGGAAGAACCCGAAGAAGTTCCAGAAGATGAAATTCCGGAGGAAGAACCCGAAGAAGTTCCAGAAGATGAAACTCCGGAGGAAGAACCCGAGGATATTCCAGAGGAAGCAGAAGAGGAAATTGAAAATATTCCAGAAATTCCAGAGATCATCAGAGTTCCAGAGGCTACTCCAATACCAGTAAGTGATGATGGCAGATTATATTCTTTTATCTGTACTACACAAAATTGCTTCTCAGTAAGCAGAAAAGCTGTACAGGTAGATTTAGATTACTTATTAAATAAAAATCCTTTTGTTGTTGGTTACTTCAAAAAAGAAGATGAAATAACCCTTTAAAATACTAAAATCCCCCTTTCAATTAGGTACTTGACATTCTTTGGTAAAAGAGTGACTAATTATAGACTAACTGAAAGGGGGTAGTTTTATATGATAGTAGATGGTAATGGCTTTACTATGGGAGAAAAGCAAAGACTGATAAAATCAATCATTGACAGAGTTTATCAGGGGGATACACAGTCGTTTAAAAGAGATTATTTAAAAATCTATATATTCAGTAAGGAACAAGATATAGCGTTTAATATTACCAGTGAAGAGCGTAAGAAGTTTACAGAGATATTATTGGAAGTTAACAGCATTTTTCTATCGGATAAAACAGAATTTATTTTTAAAGATATTAAGTGTAATGTAAAACTTACTGATAAGGAGCAATTTTTATTCTTAAAGATAATGTATCCATATATTTATGAATTGTTTGATGTTAATGACCCAAGACTTTATGAGTTTAAGGATAGAAGTATTTCTCTTAATGATGAAGAAAAATATAAATTTGCGATGCTGATATTACAAATTTATAAAAAATGTTCCAAGGAAGAGGAAGATTTTAGTCCTGAAAGACTGTTTGAAAAGTTGGAAGAAATAGAAAGGAAAGGTAAATAAAAGGTATTTTATGCGTGATGAAGTGATTTACAAAGCCATTGAACGCTTTAACAATGGTGAGATTGAAAAAGTTACTGATTGTTGTTATGAATTACTTGTTGGTTCAGTTTATCATCCGACCAACGATGAAATAAGACAATGCCAGAAAAAGATGGTTACAATACTTAGGAGTTTTTATGGTACTGATAGTACTCAGTTGAAAGAAGATGTCGTTAGATCTTTAAGGGCAAGATTAACACTTAAAGACTTGGTAGGAAAAATGACAGAAGAAGAAAAAACAATGAGTTTTATTGTAATGCTGCCATTTATTTATGAGTTGTTTCCGAAGACAAAAGGTGATATTGATTTATTTGAGCTTCTTCTGAATGAGGAGATAGAACGTCAAAAATATGCCGTAAATATTCTTAAAGATGAAGAGTTACATAAGGATATTATCGATAATTTAAAGCAACTTCGTAATAAGATGATATCAGTTGAAGAGTGCAGTAAAAATATTGAGGAGTATATGTGGTCTGCCTGCAAAAAAGGGTTATTAAGTAGTCCTTGGGTGGAATTTGATGAAGATGGTAACGAGATTAATCTGGATGATTTACCATTCCATTAGGCGAAAGGGGTATCCTATGGTTCAATTAAATTTAGAAGAATTAACAAAACACATGGTAAGAATGGAAAAAGAACTTCCAAAGGAAATTAGTGAATATTTAGCAACCCATCAGGAACTTGAAGAAGGTATGGAACATGAGATAGTAGTTTATATCGATTCCATATATGTCTGGGGAGCCGAAAATAAGTTTGACAGGGCTTTAGCGGAAACGCTATTGAAGTATTACCATCAACGGATGTTGAATAAAAAATAATATATGATTTACTACTGGGACTGCCTTAAAAAAGCAGTCCTTTTTTAATAATTTAACTTGCAAATAGCTCTGATGAGAGTTAACATCACGACACTACAAAGGGAAAAGCAAAAATACATTGAAAATTCGTGTATTTTTGGGGATTCCTTGAATTACTATTGAAGCTGTTTCTTCTATATTATATAGGTTGGAAATTGCATATTTTTACAAGTTGAGAAAGGTGGTTGATTTATGCAACGTTCAAGTTTGCCATTAGGAGTTTCAACTCTGAAAAAATGGTATTTTGAAAAAGGTTGCTTGCGTGGTGATTTACCTTTTCAAAGGCACTCAGGTATGTGGAATAACATCACTCAGAGCAATCTTGTATGGGGGTTATTGGCGGACAGCTATATTCCTCCGATTGTACTGCTTAAGGATAAGGCTGGAAAAGATGAAAAAGGAAAAGAGGCTTATTCATATCAGATTCTGGATGGACTTCAGCGTTTAACAACATTATTTAAGTTTATTGATAATGAGTATGCTTTACATTCTGCTACGCCAGAAGTAGAAATTGATGGTACAATCTATGATTTGGCTGGTCTTAAGTTTGAAGATATGAGCGAGGAATGTAAGAATACTATTTTAAACTACAGGTTTTCTGTCCAGTGTTTGGAGAATTACACTTATGAAGAGGCTGAAAAGCTATTCTTTAACATTAATAGTGGTGTTGCTCTTTCTACAATCCAGAAGTCAAAAGCGAAGATGGGAACAGAGTTGATTTCATTCTTAAATGAATTATTGGCAATGAACTTCTTTACTCAGGGTATCAATATTACTGAGAAGCAGGCTAAAAGCGAAGATGATTTGTGCTTACTCTTACAGGGTATGTTACTTCTTGATAATATGTATGAAGATAGAGAGTATAAGAATATCAGTACAGGCACTTGTCTGAGTTATGCTGAAAGTGTAAGAGGTAAATACTCAGAAGATAAAAGAGACAGACTGATTGAAATCGTAAACTATTTATCCGATGCATTCCCGGTTAAGAATAAATTCTTAAGAAAGAATAATGTACCTATCGTTATGGTCGTTGGATGGATAGCTTTACAAAATAATGTGTCAGCTATTGATTTTAGAAAGTTCATCAATGACTTTGCATCCAGTGTAAATGTTGTATATGATGAGGCTGGCGGTTCAGGAAATGTTAGAGCAGCCAAAGTTCAAATGCGTCTAAGAGTTTTATTCTTGGAACTCTGTAAATTCTTTGACATTAATCCAGAGGAAACATTAAAACCATTCAGTGATGAGATTCCTTTATTTTTAGAGGATGATTCGAGCGAGGATAAGAAAATCACAAATGAAGAATGGGATGAAGTTCTTAATAGAATGATTCCACCAAAGGAAGAGGTTGTATCGGAAGATGATACAGAAGAGGTAGAAGTCAGTGAAGTTACTACAACGTTTGAAGAACCTGCAGAAGAAACTACTGAGGAAGAAGTCTCAGAAGAGGGTGACGAGTATACTGTTGAAGAAGAGTCCTTATCAGGGGTAGAAGCTGAAGCTGACCCAGAGGCGGAGGATATTGCCGAAGAAACAGAACCTATTGAGGAAGAACTCTCAGAAGCAGAAAATGACTCTGAGCCATGGGACGCAATGAATTTACCAGAAGATAATGAAATACCTGCTTAGTTTTATGAAGCACTAACTCAATTTAGAGTTGGTGCTTTTTTCTGTGCTGAAAATCTTAAGGTTATTTTTCTGAAGTGTATGCAAATTGGTATTGGCTAATAAATCGCTGGTTTTCAAAAGGTTTCTCAGTGAAAGTGCTGAGAGGCTGTGTTTTAAGTGTTTAGTATTAGAAGTTAACTATATCAGAGAGTACAGGGAATTGTATCATATAGGGTGATTCAGTATTTTGACGACTTTTGGTAGTCTGTATTCTAAATTGAGTGGGGGTATTTTAAGTATGGTTGTGTTCTAAGGGGTATTGCGAGCGG
Source organism: uncultured Lachnospiraceae bacterium (assembly GCA_937891165.1). Classification (GTDB taxonomy): domain Bacteria; phylum Bacillota; class Clostridia; order Lachnospirales; family Lachnospiraceae; genus SIG299. The sequence continues at coordinate 6,775 of CALAEX010000270.1, forward strand.
GGCAAGAATTCTTTTTCTTGCCCTTTTTTCATGTATAAAATTTTGTTTTTCATATAACAAATCCTGCTTTACAATTCTAAAATTTTGCTTTTCATATAATAAATTTTATTTTTCTATCTAAAATTTAGCTTTCTAGTAGAAAAATTATGCTTTTCAAGGAAAAAGTTAAATTTTATATGAATAAATTTTGCTTTTGTTGGGATAAGTAGAATTTCTAATATAATAAATTTTGCTTTGCAATGGATAAATTATTTTTTATGTATGACAAATCTAACTTTCTATAGGAAAAATCCAGTTTTTGATATGACAATTTTTGTTTGATATAAGAAAAATTTAGCTTTATAAATGAAAAATTCTGCTTTTGGTATGAAAAGTTAAATTTTCTACTTGAAAAGAATTGCTTTCTGCATGAAAAATTTTGCTTTCTATAACTAAAATTCTACTTTCGGTGGGGAAAATTCTGCTTTGTCTTTGGAAAATTTAGCTTTGCATGGGAAAAATTTTGCTTTGCTTGAGTAAAATCCAGCTTTCTATAGGAAAAATTTAGCTTTGCACTGATAAAATTTTGCTTTTTCTTGAAAAATTTATTGTATTTCTCAGTACACAGCTCATCTGGGGTATTCCTATTAAATTAAAAAATACCAAAATTATGTGTATTTTCAAAGAAAGGTAGGAGTTTTAAGTATGAAAAATTATAGTGTTTCAGAATTTGCTCAGGCTGTAGGTGTTACCAATGTAACTATTAATAACTGGATTAGAGAAGGTGAAGTTGTGCCACATACAACTTTAACCGGTCAGAAATATTTCACAAGCTCTCAGGTAACTGACGTACTACTTCGCATGCGTTTGAAGTCTAAGAATGTAACCTCATGTAGCAATTTGTATATTGTTTATTCCCAGAATAATGGAGAGAGTGATACAAACCTTATGAAAATCTGCCATGAAGTACAGAGTAAGCACCATCCAGATTCTGTTCATATTTCAAGTTTCGAGGATATGTTTAGTAACACTCTAGATACTAAAAAATTAGATTTAACTAATGAGAAGGTGCAGCAAGCAGTCCGAGTATCTCTTATGGCTGAGTTTATAGAAAAATTCGAGTCTTATGTAAAAGATAAAGTTGTTTCTATTTTCTCCGTTGATGAAGCTATTCAGGATGCTTTTACATGGACGGAAGTAAAAGCCTTAGTTACAAATGATACATCAATTGTAACTGCTGAACTTATTGAGAAGTATGACAGAATTATTGAGGCTATTAAAAGTGATCCGAGTGACAAAATACTAAATGCTGATGGTTCTATTAAAAAGAATCTGATATTGCCTTACAAAGTACTGTCTAAACAGATTTGTGATAAAGTAGTGAGCATTATTCGTGAGCTTGGTTTTAACAACCCAGAATTATATCGCATCGCTCAAAGTAGTATTAATGTAATGAAAAATAGGGAGCTAATTACTTGCATGCAAGATACCAATTATCCGCTTAAGGAAGACGATCCAGCAGTAAAGAAAGCTCTCAAGAAATTAAATCTTAGTAGTGAAAAACAATTTGTTAAGAATAAACTTGATAATGTATTTAAGAATGGGTTTTATCACCTTTTTCTATATAAGGACACCGATTTAATGAATGATAATCTATATCACTTCTTGGATATGAGGGTGTTTAGGAATGTCTGTTTAGTAGGATGCAAATTGGAAGATTTACCGTCTGATATCCGACGAAAAATCAAGTCAGGTATTGAAGCAAATTATTTTAGATTTGAACAGATTTAGGTTAAAAATTTCCATATTTTTATGGAGAGTATTGGATTTTATGAAAGGAGATGCAGGTAAGTATGAGTATTGATTTTGGTCGTTTCATCGGTCATGGGGGTATCATTAGAAGCGGTTAAAACAATATTCATACTAAACTTAAATCTCTTAAGTTTAGATTATATTGATTGACTCAAATATTTAAAAACATTCGCTTTTTTCAATATTTGGAGCTTTTTTATATTATAAAAAATCATTTTGTTGGTGTAAACACTAGCTTTTTTAGAAAAAAGAAAAATAAGTAAAAACTTAACGCTGGAAAAACAGGAGGTATCAAGAAATGAGAGCGAACAAAGTAAGTTTTTTCAAGATGATTGCTCAGTTAGAAGATTTATACAATGAAGAATTCTATCCAGACTATGCTAAGGAAACTCTTCGTAGATTAATTAACTTTGTGAAGAATTGTGAATATGATGCTTCAGTAAATCGCAAATTCATAAGTCAGAATTACAGATTATCGCCCGAGGAAATCTTAAATTTATGGAATAATCAGTTTCCTCAGAAGAAAAAAAGTATTAAGACTATATATTCACAAGTATCTTTGTACAGTTCAGATTTGTATACGCTCTTTAGTGCAAATATTCAAATGTGGTTCGAGGCTAAAGAGAAAAATGATGAGATGGTTTTTAAAGATAAACTTCTGAAAGTTTCAGAGCTTATCGATGCCATGAGTATTGCAAATAAAGACAATGGTAACATTTTCATTGCTGAGTTCGAAGGGGTATTGAGTATGGCTGAGCCGGCAGAGGAGTTAAAACTTGAGGACTGCGAAGAAGACATTTTTTATATGAAGAAACTGCTTCGTACTGAGGTTATGGAAATAACTTCGAAGATTGATATGAGTAGAGCTTCAAAGATTCGTCAAATCCTTAGAACACCTTTGTTTGAGTCCATAGGTGGCGGACGACACAAAGTGAACCATGAAAAAATAGAGTTCTTAAAAGCATTTAATTTAATGCCTATAAAGAGAAGACCTCAGCAGGTGTTTATGCATCCTGAGTTACAGAAAGCTATGAGTAAAGTATTCCAGTTGAATAAATGTACTGAGGTAACCGATGCAAATGTTAATAAATTGGCTGAATTGCTATATCAATATTATACTGCTGATGGTATTGAGGAAATTCTTTCAGGGTGCAATATGTATGAGATGGCAAAAGCAATAGAGATTGTAAAAACTGGTGCTTTTGTAGGTTAAAGGGGTATTTTAGCGGTTTGTGAATAAGCTACTGAATTCTTACATATTTTATGAGAGTTTATTTAACTATTTTAGAAATTTATAATAGCTGATAAAAAAGCTAAAAATCTAATCAAATGATTTGCAACTCTTTGAAAACAGAGTTACTATACAACACACAAAAAATATGAAAGGTATGGTGCAAAATAATGAAAATTATTGAACTTATTCTTAATTACAAGTATTTGTATGAAGCTACTGATAATTTATTAACTATGACAAAATTTGCTGTCAGTAAAAGTGAGGTGGCTGAAGTTACAGCTGACATTAAGCATAATGTTGAAAAACGAAGAAAGCAGCTCAACGAACTCCGTGAGACTTCCAATCGACTTTTTAAGGCACTGGCAAATAATAGTATTATTGTTGCTGGTGAAGAGTTATCTCTTGCAACTGCACTTGAGCAGTTAGGTGGCTTCAGTTCTATTTACAGCAAAGAACCTAATTGTCCTCGTCCAGTTGGGGTGGGTGATATATTTGCTCCAGTCGGCTGTTGTCCTCCATTTCCACAGTATTCTACTATTACGGGATTATCCCATCCTGAGATGAAGTTTTTAGAAGGATTTTCTAAGGAATACATGAGTAGTTGCAATATTGAAGATGAAGATTTTGAAGTCCTTGTAGACCCGTACAATGTTCATAAGGATGGCGATTTTACTAAATTGGTAGCCTACGAAAAAGAACTTAAGTCAGCCTTTATCCAAGCCATTAGTAATATTGATGTATAAAGTCTCTATTAGAAAGAGTCTCTGCAAAATGCAGAGGCTTTTTTCTTTGCCAATATCTAAATAAATTTCACTGTAAAAAAATTTGTGAGGTGACGGTGAAATGATAACAAGAATTGTAAAGTGTAAAAATGGTATTTTAGTATTTACTTTAAAGAGTGGTGGCTGGCAGATTACTTTAAAACAGGGAGGAAATCTTTCTTTTCTCCAGTCTTGTTCGTTGGGGTATGATGAAGTGCAATCTTTAGATGGATTAATCGATTTATACGTCAGATTACATGGGTTAGGTGAAATTGAGCGTGATTTCATTCGCATAAAGTTTTCAGAGTACAGCAACGAATATTTTGAGGTATTCAAAACCGGTGAAGAAGGTGTAATTTGTATATCCAGAGTTTACAAAAATTGGCAATATCGTAATTTTTATATTCGTGGTAATTTCTATGATATTAGTAGTCTTTGGAATTGGTGTTTAAGATTAAATAATTGGTAGTATTAGTTTGACTTAAAGATGTATTGGAGATAAAATGGATATAGTAATAAAGATAGATGTTTATATTTAAGTAATACATGATAATTTATAAATTGTTGAAATGAATAATAGGGATTTTTTTGATTTGTTTGAAAGTGAATTTAGAAATTTAAGTTGGGAAGAATGTCTTGAAAAAATAAATAAAATGTATTCAATTAAAGTAAAAAATATTTTTACTTACGAAGACATCACTGATTTTATAAAACAATATGATGAAGCTGAAATTTCAAAGATTAAAATATTAAGAAGATTGAGTGAAGAATGTTTTTATGATAATGTAGAGTTAGCCAAAGAATATGCGATAAAACTTTTGATGAAATCGATGCTAAAAGAAGATGATGAGCTTGCAAGTACTGTTGAAAAATTACGAATTATTAGTGAAGAACGTTTTCCATATAGTGTAGATTTGGCAAAGATATATGCACAAGGGATAGCTTTCTTATTAAGAAAACAGAGTCCTGACAAACAAGTTAACGCAATTAAAATATTAAAAAAGTTAAGTGAAGAACGATTTGTGAATAATGCAGAGATAATGGATTATTACAACAAAAGCGTAGAGTATCTAAAGAATATGCATGTGACAGATGTAGAACATGACAAGGATATGCTGTGTCTTAGTGTTGAACAAATGGAAGAAGTATTAACTAAAATTGAGTCTCTCTTAAAAGAAGCTAAGATTGAAGATGTTTATGATAATTCAAATGCAATTCGTGCATTTCAACTTCTTAGAATATTATATGCCAATAATGAGTTACATGTAAGTTGTGACAAAGAGTTTGAAGCAGTGTTTAAAGTGATATGTGAATTTTATGATGTTCTTAATTTGAATAAAGAAAAAATTGCATTTTTACCTATTCGTTCAAATAGAGGAAGAATATTTACACTTCACCCAGAAAGTTGTGATTTTTATGCAATTGTATGGGATAGTGAGTATTGGGAATTTTTTCAATTTTTTTGCAGTATACTTCTTGAGTTTATAAAACAAGAACAAAATAGTTTAAATGATGTGATTGTTGGACAAATTTTGGGACAGAAATATGAACATATTATTTTAAATACGTTGATTTATAGAACATATATTTTTTTGAGTAATCGATATTGCAAAACTAATCCAGATTTATCATTATATTTTAAAAGTGCTATTGAAAGATATAGAAAAAAAAGTGAAATAAAATATACAGCAGATTCGGATGAAAATATGCATGCATTGGTTTATTTGGGAAAGTTATATGTTATGTTTCATGAGATGGAACATATTTTTGAAGATTTAGATTCACAGATTACGAGTGAGGATTTTGAGGAATTTAAACGATTACTTTTTGTGTATTGGTTATTTGTGAAGGAGAATACTAATGAAAGTATACATGATTATTCAAAAGAAGAATATCTTGATAGATTAGGAAAATTGATAGATGGAAAGAATGAATGGGAAAACTTATGTTCTGAATTGTTTAATGATATTAAAGCGTTTTATGAAATGCTGGTTTTCCAAGAATATTTATGTAATAAACAAATGATGCAAAGAATAAAAGATTCATTGATTGGGTCAAAAGTATATAATATGTTTCGTACATATCTTTATCTTGTTTCATATTTTGCTGAAAAAAGTATGGAGTATAAGAAAAGAGGTATGAAAGGAATTGAATGTATTCATGCAATTAAAAAAGAACTTCATCAGGCTGTCGATGAGGTTGAATATCGTCAAGTATTAAATCAATATATTCAACTATTTTATTTAGTTCAATTTAAGGAAAATGGAATTCTTAGCGATGAGGAATATAATCAAATACAATTATGTACTGAACCATACATAGATGCTTATCAGAATTATATAAGAATAGCAAATATTGTAATGCAAAATGAAATTATAAATGAATTAATTGAATTAAGTTAAAAGGAGATCAATTATGAAAGTGGTTATTAGTTACGAATGTAAAAGTAAAGAGGATTATTTATCTATTCCAGAGGTAATGCAGGAAAATGTTTTAAAGATTTTTGAGGATGGAATAGATGGAAGTATAGTTAGTTATATTTTTGAAATATCAAAAGAAGTTTTTGAAATAACTGCAAATATTGTAGAAATAGCTGGATTTATTTATATGATTATACGTGATTATAAAGGTGGAAAAGCAAGTGTTGATGAAAAGATGATTGAACAGAACAAGACAGAAGAAGATATTATTGATGAACTTTATAAGAGTTTAGAAGAAAAAGAAAGTTAGTATTACGAATATATTAAAGTTTATGTATATCATAGTTGGATATGTATATACATTATTAGAGAAATATCTCTAGATGGGTAAATTCTACTTTGTGTTAATAATAAATTGTGAAGTGAAATAAAATGGTAGTTTTGCAGCTGATGTTTGATTCTTCTGAGTCAAGAATTTCTTCTAACTATGTAAGAACATTACCATAATTCTTAAGTTTCTTTTTTGGGTTATATAATATGAATATACCAAAGAAGGGAGACAAAACTATGGAGAAAATATTAACACCATTAAATACTTATCAAGATATGAAAGAAGCGATTGAGAGTGCCGGAGCTTGGTTTATTGGCTCATACATGATTGAATTTGTTGATAATTATGAGAAATTTCAGGATAAAGAAACAAAGAGAGCTTTCCTAAATTATTTCATGAATGAATATGATGTAACAACAGATTTTAACCAATTAAGAAACAGAGTAAATATAGCCATAAGAATTATTGAGTCTGGCATGGTTGAAAAAGCTATGGAATATGTTATTAGTAGAAGTGATAGAAATATGAAATGCGAGGAGTCAAAAGTAAATGCAAGATTTCTTTTGGAATGTCTGAAGAATGGACAGAGCAAATTGCCAGTATTTGATGAATAGAATGTTATGATTTATAGCCTTTAGTGTAAAAACTGGAGGCTATTTTTATTACCACAATTTCTGCGAGAAATCTTCTTACTATCGAAGAAAATAACTTGAATTACTCTGTCACTAGAGCTAACATCGATACACCCTAAAAGATGTCGTTTTTCTATACGAAAAGGTCTGAACTTTGTATTTGCCTTATTTACGGGCTTTCGGGTGTCCATGCCGAACTGGTCGAGGCACTCCTTTTAGCGGTGCACACGGGCAAAATACGGTGTCGTTCTAAATGTCGTATAATCTGACTTTTACGACCTATCCTTTATTTTCGGGCTTTTTTAGTGCTTTGTGTGGAACTGGTTTCAAATTACGACTTTTTCTGCGAGATTAAACGACTTCTTATGATTTTGGGTTCTGAAAGCTGGAAGTATCATTTTTCGGCTGTTTCAAAATTTTATGGGAAGGAGGGAAGAAGATGCATGCAATGTGTCTGGTTTGCCATGAACCAAATAAATTTCGTATGCAGACAGATAATGTGAATAGGATTGTTAGGTATCTTAGTATGTTTGTAGATGAAAGAAATCATATAGAATTTGAAGATAGGCAATTATGGTCTGTCTTATCTTATGATTCGCAGCATGTCCATATTATGTGTGGAGTCTGTCCAAAAATTAACCAATCAAGTTTGCAAACCTCAGAAGATAGACTGAGACGGCTTGTTTATCAAATCTGTATGCAGTTAGAAGAAGGTGTTGAACTTCCTTGTTATGACATTCTAAGTAAACTGCAAGGACACTATCCATTAATGTATAGGGAACTAAATAAACGTTGCCATAGAAAGAAGGGAAGATTATGAACAAGAGATGTGTAGCCCTAACCCAAGAACAGTATCAAGAAAGTATTTCTTTATTAAGAAGTGGTTTTATGCTAGACGGGGTATCAATCAGAGCCAATAATCGAATTGCTACTGTCGTAGTTTTACAAGCCTGCTTAGGCTTGCGTTTGGGTGATACTTTAAATTTAAAACTCAATAGCTTTATTAGGGACGGAGAACGCTGGCGATTGGATATTGTTGAGCAAAAAACAAAGAAAACAAGGACATTTACAGTGCCAGTTGAGATTTATTCCTTTATTCAAGAATATGCTTACGATTTGGGTATTGGAAGAAGCGTAAAGTTATTTGATATCACAGCCCGGCAAGTAGAACGTCATCTGTTAAAAGTTTTTCAGAAGATGGGCTTGGGGATTAAGAATTTCAGCAGCCACAGTTATCGCAAGTTTTTTGCTACTAAAGTATTTGTGGAAAATAATTACAATATTGAAATCGTCAGGGTTCTTTTACAGCATTCTTCAATAGCGACTACTCAGAGGTATATTGGTATCTCACAGAAAGAAATAGAAGATGCCCTGCAAAAGATGATTAAGAATGTAGCCTAGGAAGGAGGGGTAAAAAGTGACTTTATTTGAATATTTACTAGGAGAAAATATAAAAAATCTGATTTTTGATGAAGAAAATGATAGGGTATTATATCCTGATTCATTAATTGAAGTTAGATTATTTGAAAATAATATTAGTAGTTATATGCAGATGGATGACTATGGAAAAGATGAGTTTTGGTACTTGGATAGAAAGGAATATGACCGACTGTGTAAGTATAATATCATTGTACCTGATAGAGAGTCGGGGGGTGCAGATACTATTAATCCAAATGAATTTACTATAATTATTCCAGATAGTGTTCCATACGATACTGATGTAAGAAGACCTTATTATCGTATGAGGGGTAAACCAGTCACGAAAGAACAGGCTTTTGATATCATCAGACGAACGGATAGATTTTTTGATTACAATGATTTGGTAAGTGAACCAGTTTATTCACTTAATAGTAGTATTAATTTAGTTCTTCCTAATTTTCATCCGAGAGGGATGGGTTGGTGTCATACTGATGGCATTATCGGTGAAAATAGTATAACTGGAAAATATCCTGATTTGAAAGAATATGTTGAAGAATGGGTGGCTAAGTTAGAGGCATTTCCTTACTTGGATTTAATAATTGCAGTTACAAAGTGGAACGAGATTCCTGATGATTGTTGGAAAAAAGGTATTTGATGATGACCGTAGGGATTTTGAACTCGCAGAATATGACGAAGAATTTTATGAAGCTATTGAGCATGGTATTTGGGTTCATGATAAGACAATTCATATTTTACCTAAAAATGAAGCTGTGGAAAAATATAAAGAGTATGATGCTTTATATGGTAAAGATAGAGATAGATTTCGTGATGATTATTATGATAAAAATGAGATTTATGAGATTGATACTGATTATCTAAAACGCTGTATTGAGGCAAATGGTTTTAATTTTGAAGAAGCTCTTGCTAAAGTACCTAAATATGAATTGGCTGGAATAAGTGATTTTAAAGAGGAGGGGTGATTATGCATTTTACACGAGATCCTGAAAGAATTACTCCCATGTTGCAGAAATTAGAAGAAGCATGGAGGGAATACCCTGATATGAGATTGGGACAGTTAATTGTTGTTTGTGCCGAATGTAATAATATTTTTGGTATCGAAGATGAGGATTTATTAAAAGGTATTGAAAAATATTATAATAGTATTAAAGGTGCAAATGAGAAGATTGAAAAACTCCGAGGTAAAAAAGTAGAAGAGTAGTTTTGATGGTGTGTATTAAAATAATGTAAGTTTTGGAAAGGTAGGATGCAATATCTTTTTGAGGTATTGCGACTTGCCTTTTCTTTTTGTATCAATACTGTACGGGGTATGCCAGAAGGAATTTTAACTATATTTACTATTCCCATAATATTATTGAGTGATTGCAATTCTGATTGGTAATAATAAGTATTTTGTTTAGGAAGCATTAGTGACAATTAATGGTTCCATTTTTTATGACTTTTAGCCACTTTCTTTTAGATTTAATCAGAGTTAACATCAGTCAAACTTTGAAGCATAAGTGTTGAGACGCTTTTAAAGCAACCAAAGCATCTTGTCCGGTCTCAGTATAATTCTCAGTTGGGTTATAGACAATATCAATTTTTTCGGGAGGATACTGTCTATGAGTACTTTAGATGAGAAAAAAAGCGTAGTTGAGACTGATGATATTGTTATGTGTTTCTTAGATTTATTGCATAAACAGAATTACATATCTAATACATGCTATTTCAATGCTAAGAAAAAACTGAAGGAGGGAAATGTGAATGTCACTGAGGACAAAATATAGTGAGAAAGAAATTAGAAATCTGTCAAAAGAACAGTATATGCGTGAGGCTACATATCACGATATGGTAATGTCCTATGGGGTATCGTTTAGGGTTGCATATTTGGCTAGAGAGTCAACAAAGCACGTAGACCAAATAAAAGCCCTAAAGATACAGATACAAATTCTTGAGGAATTTATAGATAGCAAAACGCATTTTATATTGCCTGATGACAATAAATTTATTGAGGAGGGAAAATCAGGGCTATCTAAAGAGTATCGTGAAAAGTTTCAGTTCATGATTGAGGCAGCAGCAAGGAAGAAATTTGATATTTTAGTAGTAGATGCTGTTTCTCGATTGGCGAGAAATGTTGGTGAATTGTTTACCTGTATTGATACTTTAAAAAAGTATGGAGTGG
>CALAEX010000271.1 GCA_937891165.1 uncultured Lachnospiraceae bacterium
AAAAATTTTAGAAATTGTTTGTTCTGTGTTTTAGCAGAACAATAATAAAATAATGGAAATTTGGAGGAGAATTCATGCGAGATAATTTGAAAAAGAATCAAAAACGATGGGCAACGCTTTTACTTGCGTTGTTTTTTTGTATGTATTATTTGATAACACCATTGACAGCAAGTGTATTACCAGAAGCGATTGTATATGGAAATACTACAGTAGCTACAGGCAGTGCGTTAGGTGTAAGTGGAAATTATAAAATAACAAATGAATATTCCAATTATTTATTATTGAATGGAAGTTCGGAACAGGAGGTTATTGTAAAAGCAGGAGAAGAAGTTACGATAACGTTATTGCCTACGGATTTATTTACGGAGGGTGGATATCATAAAGAAAGTGTAGAAGCGTTATGTAATTATGAAGTATTACAGGAGGATGGAAGTGAAGTTTTAGTTGCTTCGGATGGCAGATTTTTGATGCCTGAAGGAAATCTTTCGATTCAAGTGACAACGATTACGTTATATCAAGTTCATGTAACTGCATCTCCTGTGGCAGAAACTTCGGTGCGATTAGTAAGAAATGGCTATACGCTGTTGGATAGTTTGCAAACAGAGTGGTCGAGTGCATCAGGAGCAGGAAGTGTGGATTTATATGCTGCTGAAGGAGATAGACTTACGTTTGGCGTGGTGAGTACGGATGACGAATGGAATCAGTATTATAAAACCTATGTCGGTGGTGGTGGAATTTCGTATGAAGATTTTAATGATGGAGATACATTTGTAGTACCAGCATCTAAATGTGTGTTTAATACAGTGTCTGGTTATCGAGTGACTGTGTATGAATATACAACAAACGAAGCTCCTGTGGTAGAACAAGGTGAAATTGTGGTACAAGGAAATTCAGTATATGTGGCAGGAGAACGAGGAACGATTCAATGCTCGGATAAAATTGAAAATTATAAAGATTTTACATTAGTGGCAAATGCAGAAATAGGATATCAATTAGGAGAATTATCTGTCTTTTATCATAATGGTTCGGAGTATGTGCTAACGACTTATACTTATAACGAGAGTACAGGAATGGTGAAAGTACCTATCAATGCACCGATAGTAGTGTATTATACCTTTGAAGAATTGCCAAAACAAGCTTATACAATAACCAATGAAACTTTGTTAGACGATAGTAGTGCTTGGGTGGTGGTCAATGGTTCTAAAGAAGAACATCAAACAATAGAAGAAGGAAGTGTAGTGAGTGTTGCGATAGAGCAAACAAAACGAGGTGCTTCAGAAGTAACAGCACTTTGTAGTTATATTGTAGTGGATGAAATGGGAACTGTGTTATATCGAGGAACAGAAGATGGTACATTTGTAATGCCTTCTGGAAATGTGTCCATTCAAGCAGAAACAGAAGTTTTATATCCAATTACAGCAAGACGTTCTACTGATACGGATTATACTGTTGCAGTAGAGAGAGCTGGTTATACTATCATAGAGGATTTTGCTGATGAACTTATCGTACAAACTTCGGATAGAGAACGTTCTCAGTATTTATATGTGAAAGAAGGAGATAAAGTAACGGTTTCAAGTGGGGTAGATAGTCCAGACGATACTACTCGTACTCGTTGGACGATTACGGGAGTACGTTATCCAAATATTCCACTGTATATGCAGTCGATTAGTTATTTATTTCAGACCAAATATTTTTTTATGCCTGCTGATAGTGTAACGATTAGTGCTGGGCAGAAATCATTTCCTGGCTATAATCTTTTTATCAATACCGATAATTGTGAAGAATATGAAACGAATCCTATCTATGGTTATTCTTCTGATTATGTACAGCGTATTGAAGAATGGACCTGGCATAGAGATGGTGATAGCAGTCTGCCACAATTCGTTGGCTTAGAAGCCGAAGAAGGCTATGCAATTGTAGCTGTGATGTATGGAGATGCTACCACGCAAGGCGAATGGGACGAAGAAGGTGTAGGGACATTATTAAATTTTGGTGCTGACAGTACAACCGAAGAAGTAGCCATTGAAACGGTGATACAAAAGGATATTTTATTCATCACATATTGTAGAGAACTTCCATATCAAGTGCTTGTAGATAATCGAGAAACGGAAAAAGGAATAGTCACAGCAACAAATGAAGAAAATTTTGTCACATTAACCATACAAGTAGAAGATGGATTTCGATTGCAAGGATATGATGTTTACGAAGGATATGCCATCGAAGATATCACAACAGATAACCTTTTAGCAACAGGAATGACAGACGTTAATTTCGATATTTCTGATTTTGATACGGAAGAACAATTCGATGAGTTTGATGAAGTAATTGTAGAGAAAAATGTAGTAAAAGGGATTATTTTAGTGCCTACATTTGAAGTAGACCCGAACTATCATGTACATGATTGGGTAGAAAAGCGAATTGAGCCAACCTGTACTGAAGTTGGTCTTTCTTGGGAAGAATGTAATTGTGGAGTCAAGCAAGAAGAAGCAGAACTTTCCGAATTAGGACATAATTTTATAGAAACAGGCAGAACAGAAGCTACTTGTATAGAAGATGGAGTAATAGAAAAAACTTGTAGTAGATGTAATGAAATAGAACAGGAAATTATACAAGCAAGTGGTCATATTTGGGAAGAAAAAGAAATAGCAGCTTCTTGTGAGGTAGAAGGAAAAATGTATGAAGAATGTAGTAATTGTCATGCGATTCAAAACGAAGTGACAATACCACCACTTTCTCATCAAATGTCAGAATGGAAGATAGAAGTGAAGGCTTCTTGTGTTACAGAGGGTTTACAATCGCAAGAATGTATACGATGTGGAAAAAGAGTAGAACAAGTATTATCACCAACTGGACATGAAATGCAAGAAGTTGGACGTACCGAAGCTAGTTGTACTGTAAATGGTGTTATAAATAAAGAATGTTCTAAATGTGAAGTAAAAGAAGATGTTGTTATCGAAGCAACAGGACATGGGGCAACTTATCAGGTGATTACACTAGAGCCAACACCAGAAAGCGAAGGCAGTTATGAAGAACGATGTAGTATTTGTGATGAAGTATTAGCTACAGGAATTATAGAAAAAATCGCATTACAATATGAAGAAGAATTTACAGTAGATAAAGAACCAACGTGTACTGAATCAGGAAGTAAATCGAAACATTGTATAACAGAAGGGTATGAACATTTCAAGATAGAAGTAACTGAATTACAGCCATTAGGACATCAAGTAGAAGAACAATGGAAAGTGATAGTAGAAGCCACTTGTACAAACAAAGGAGTAGAAGAAAAACATTGTTTGCGATGTGGAGAGGTCTTAGAAAGTAGAGAAATTTCAGCATTAGGTCATGAATTGACGGAATGGAGTATAGTTACAGAACCTACTTGTGTAACAGAAGGTGCAAAACAAAAGGAATGTATTTGTTGTGAGTATAAAGAAATAGAAGTATTACCAGCAACTAGACATGAAATGCAAGAAGTTGGACGTACTGAAGCGAGTTGTACAGTAGATGGTGTTATAAATAAAGAATGTTCTAAATGTGAAGTAAAAGAAAATATGATTATCGAAGCAACAGGACATGGGACAACTTATCAAGTCATTATACTAGAGCCAACACCAGAAAGCGAAGGCAGTTATGAAGAACGATGTAGTATTTGTGATGAAGTATTATTTACAGGAACCATAGACAAAATCGCATTAGAGTATGCGAAAGATTTTACCGTAGATAAAGAACCAACATGTACGGAAAGTGGAAGTAAATCTAAGCATTGTATTACAAAAGGATATGAACATTTCAAAACAGAAATAACTGAATTACAAGCACTAGGACATCAAGTACAAGCACAATGGAAAGTAAGCATAGAAGCCACTTGTACTGCAAATGGAATGGAAGAAAAGCATTGTTTGCGATGTGGAGAAATAGTAGAAAGTAGAGAAATTTTAGCAGTAGGTCATGAGTATACTATTCTTGTGAAAGAAAATGCTACTTGTACAGAAAATGGTTACATAACGAAAGAATGTAAACGATGTGGAGATAAGTTAACAGAAACAATAGAAGCGACAGGACATGGCAGTGTTCATCAATTAGTCGTAACTCCACCAACGTATGAAAATGAAGGAGTTTATGAAGAAGTTTGTAATAATTGTGGAATGGTATTGGGTACAGGAACTATTCCAAAACTAGAGTTAGTATATAG